>CAZKDT010000296.1:0-4268 GCA_964551515.1 uncultured Desulfobacteraceae bacterium
ACTGGCCTATTGAATTCTTTGATATTAAGATTAGATCGTTAACCGGTTATGATGTCGATAACTTTAATTCCAGGAGAATGAAATGAACTGATATTATTATTGAGCAAGATAATGAAATTGCAAGGAAAACCTTTATTCAGGCATTAAAAGCAGGTAAGTCATATGTAAGATATGCCCATGCCAAATATGACGCGTGTTGAGACTGCCAAAAAACTCATGGAAATACGGAACGAGTATCAACGACCTTGATCCTGGATTACCGGTCACAAAAGGCTTTTTCATTTTATTTTAGATAGTGCCCGAACAAAAACCAGGATTTTTCAAAGGTCTCTTGGTGGTATTGTTAAAGCCCATATTTGTCTCGCAGGCGTTGTGAAAGTTCTGTGACAACTTTAAAAGCCTTTTCAACAGTCTTTTCTCCGTCAGGATTCACCAGACAACACGTGGCCGGAGAAATCAGGCTTCTTGATATTAGAAATTCCCTGTCTATACCTTTATCAATCAGGAAACCCCATACTTCTGTCAGTCTTGCTTCCAGGGTATTTATGTTTTCAGCTTCAAAAGGTTCAAAATTGGTCGGCACAACACCCCATACGATAATACCGCCGCGATCAAGGAACCTTTTTATTGACTTTGAATATGAAGCAAATATTTCTCCATTCTGGTAAGTGTCAAGAGAAAGAATATCAAGATCAAGATTCAGCAGGAAATCCCAATCCGGATTTCCGCATAAATGGATACCCCTTGGCCTTTGTACCATGACAAAAAAGTCTTCCATATCGCTTTTGGCTTTTGTGCTGTCGTAGCCTGAAAGAGCGCTGAACAAAAACTGCAATCCCGGCTCATCAACAAACATAAATGCATTGGAATTCGTTTGTTTTAGCCGTTCAAGCTGCACATTTATACGCTTTGACATAAATTCAAGCATAAAAGATCGGACGGTGTCTTCAAAAAGAATCGGACGTTTATCCTGATCAAGAATATTGAAGCCAAAACTTATAGGGCCTTCCAGTTGACCTCTTATGGCGGGCCTGTCGGAGAGGTCCATTTCAAGGAAACGATGATAAACCACCGAATATTCTTTGCTGATATCAAAGTATTCGGGTTCATCAAAATGAGCCATGGTTTCTTCAAATTCATTGATGAATTTTTCCATTGAAAAACGTAGGGTTTGATTTTCCATGTCTAATAAAATGCCGGGAAAGTGTTCGGCAGCTTGAACATACATGTCTTCAGTGTAGCTCACATGAGGAAGCTGGGGCCAGAATGGAATGTCCATGGTAAGAGCCAGATCGAGCGCCCTGTCCGTATCTTTATGGGGCATTACCGCCATTGCCGTAGTTTGAAGATTTCCGGGAATTGTCATAACAAGTTAACCTCATCATTTAATTGTTTAAACGTAAGCTCAACACAATAAACGTGCCAAGCCATAGAATAAAATTTTGTTACATTTTTTTCATAAACTTTGCTGCATTAAAGATGATATTATGTTTAACCATCTAATATACATGACTGTATGGTGTTGCCGAAAAAGATTCAATAGTATTTTATCCGGGTTTAAAGGATTTTGTCCCGGATCAACTCGGGGAGAATAAGCTGGATACAATTATTAGCAGGAAGATGGGGCATATCAGAACTCTCAATAACTAACGGGTTGCTTTTAAGAAATAGTTTTCCGATCAACCATGACTTATCAGATTGTTTCATGATACAATTGTGTATCAATAACAAACATGAGACGATTTTCCATGCCTTCTCTCGATAGAAAACATAGCACTCGGGAATAAAAACTACGAGCGATGAAAATATTTTCCAACATCAGCACAAACATTGGAGCAACCTCTGGTACGGATCAATACCCCAACCCGAATTTCTCATCCGGCTTTTAGCGAGAAATATTAAGTAAATTTTTTCCGATTTGTCCTGTGAGACAAATCTGTATCACAAAGAATTATGAGACAGAACTCACATGGCTCTATTTTATATAAATACGTATAGTTACAGATATTTTCGAAACGAAAATCAATCAGAATTTGTTTTAAGGTATGGTTATATATCACCTGAGTTCTAAGTTTGGAATAGGGTTTAAATCCGTAAGAAGTTGTAAAAACCTTATTTTTCAAGGTATTACTAAGAATATTATACGACATTCATTCTTGGCACGAATTTTGATTTCTGAAGAATAAAAGATAATGATAAAAATATAACTCATAAATGGAGATAAAATATCCGTGAAGCCTTGTAATAGAAATATCGAAAGAACCCTTCAGTTGACAGATGAAATGATCGAACTTGCAAAAACTGGAGACGCGGAAAGAGAAGATACCGGTTGCGGTATTCTTTACGGTGTGTTACTTGATTCTATCTATAAACTCAAAAGGCTCGCGGAAAAAGAAAAGGAAAACCATATTAAGAAAGGCTGGTGGAAAAATAATTTTGAATAGGAATTGGATCGTTGTTTCTACCGATCAAAATATTAATAAAAAGACAGAAGTAAAGGAGGAAAAACATGGGAAGTTTAAAAGGAACTCAAACTGAAAAAAATCTTTTAACTGCATTTTCGGGTGAATCTCAAGCAAGAAATCGCTATACTTATTTTGCGAGTAAGGCCAAAAAGGAAGGCTATGTCCAAATTTCGGAAATTTTTACTGAAACAGCCAACCAGGAAAAAGAACATGCCAAAAGATTGTTTAAATTTTTAGAGGGCGGGGAGGTTGAAATAACAGGAGCCTTTCCCGCAGGCGTTATCGGTACCACCCTGGAAAATCTTAAGGATGCGGCAGCAGGAGAACATTATGAGCAGACGGTAATGTACCCGGAATTTGCAAAAACAGCTCGAGAGGAAGGGTTTGATAAAATAGCAGGAACATTTGAGTCGATTGCAGTTGCGGAAAAACAGCATGAAAAAAGGTATGTGGACCTTGCTGCCAACATAGAAGCAGGTAAGGTATTTAAAAGGGATGAAACGGTTACCTGGCGCTGTCGCAACTGTGGTTATCTTCATGAGGGAAGAGAAGCCCCGGAAATATGTCCAGCCTGTGATCATCCCCAGGCCCATTTTGAACTCCTTGGGGAAAACTGGTAAAGTAAATAAGGATACAGACCCGCCTGCCATTGCAAGTTCACCCGCCAACTGAGTCCGCCCGGCATTCGCCTATGGCACAGCCGATGGCGGATGGACAAGGTGGCCTGTGGCACGAGCGGGCAGGTAACCACAGCTTATCAAAATGCGTAATAGAAAAGCATCTGTGAATATATGTGGAAATCTGTGACCGATACTTTTAAAGGAGGAAATAAAAAATGGCTAAAAAACTTGAAGTGTACAAATGTGGCGTATGTGGAAATATTGTTGAAGTGCTCCATGCCGGAAAAGGCAATCTTGTGTGCTGCGGCCAACCCATGAACTTGCTAGTGGAAAATACGGTTGATGCGGCTAAAGAGAAGCATGTCCCGGTGATTGAAAAAGTTGAAGGCGGTGTTAAGGTTAAGGTTGGAGAAGTTGCTCATCCCATGGAGGATAAACACTGGATTGAATGGGTTGAAATTATTGCGGACGGCAAGACTTTTCGGCAGTATCTCAATCCCGGTGAAGTACCAGAGGCAATTTTCAATGTGGCTGCGGACCAGATTACCGCACGTGAATATTGTAATATCCATGGGTTGTGGAAAGCATAAAGGAGGTGATCATATGGCAAGTTGGAAATGTGGAAATTGCGGATATACGCTGGAAGCTGATACCCCACCTGACCGGTGTCCATCCTGCAAAGAAAAATGCGAGTTTCTTGATAATACCTGTTATACTCCGGACTGCGAATTTGAAGGCGCTGACAAGCGAATATGATAACATAATTAAATTTTAAGGAGAATATAACATGGCCAAAGCTCTTATTGTTTGTGCAACACGAACCGGAGAAACTATGAAAATTGGCGAGCTTATTGCTGAAGGTATTCGATTTTCAGATCATGAAGCAAATGTTGTAAAAGTCAATGACGTAAAAAAGGAAGCAGACCTTCAAGGTTATGATGCCCTTGTTTTTGGATCGGCCACTTATCACGGCGATATGATCCAGGGAATGAAAACCATGCTTTTTCTGGCTGAAAAAGCAGGCCTTGAAGGAAAAACAGGCGGTGCATTCGGCGCATTCGGCTGGAGCGGAGAAGCGCCTGGCCGTATTTTTGATACCATGAAAAATATTTTTAAGATGAACATGATCAGCGGTCCTTTAAGGCTTAAATCGAGTTCTCTCGGCGGGGGGCTTCAAATGGCC
>CAZKDT010000297.1:0-4240 GCA_964551515.1 uncultured Desulfobacteraceae bacterium
TCCTACGCCTCGGAGAGAAGCGGGGCCGGAGGCTTGATCTTGAACAAAAATTCTCATTTATGGATGGACACTAACTAATACCCCCATCGAGCAAAAACGCACAATTGGGAGTTTGGTGCATTGACGATACAATCATGGTAAAGCGAATAGAGAAGCATCCCGGCAAACTGGTTCTCAGAAGCGACAATAAAGATTATGAACCTGTTTACCTGAGCCTAAATGAGATGGACAGCTTTCGTATTATCGGAAAAATTGTGTTGATATCGAGAAATGTAATATAACCTGCTAAGGGTTTTTTATGCGTAAAAAAATCTTGAAAGTGAAAAAAGTTCAAGACATTCCTTTTGGTTCCCTGTATATTACACTTAAGCTGAGCGTTTCAGATTTTAGGTAATAATATTTTTAAGGTATTCTGATATTTTGAATTTCAATAATTTGAAACCCTACGGGATTTCCAATTTCACCGCATCTACTGCGTCAGATGCTCTTCCGCATAGAAAACTATAGCGAAACACCCTCTTGTTTGTATTTGCGGCAACACAGCCAGAGGCGGGCAAGCCTTGAAAATCGCTCAATTTAGGTTACAGTAAAAAATTATTGTTAAAAAGACAGGTGATTAAATGCAGCCCATATCCCATGAGACGTTTTGTGGTCAAGTCGTTAGCAAAGATCAGCTGAATGAAATTGTTGAAATCATATCTACTTTTCCAAAGCTCAGCCGTTCCGAACTTGCGAATACCATCTGTGAGTTATTTTCATGGAAAAGACCGACAGGGAAGTTAAAAACCGTTGAATGCTGTCAATTTCTCGAACGTTTGAATGCAAAAGCTGTCATCCGACTGCCCGCGTGCAGAAAACAGTATGCGAATGATGGAAAAATAAATATTCCCAGGACCGAGCGGACAGATGCTCGGACTGCCATTTCCGGAAAACTGAATGAACTGTCACCCATATTATTGACAAGAGTCAAAAACAAAGAACACAGACGGTTATGGTATGAGTACGTTGATCGATATCATTATCTTGGTTATCGATTACCTTTTGGAGCGCAATTACGATATTTTATTAAATCCGGTACAAAACAGGGGGTTATTCTCGGATGTTTGCAATTTTCCAGCCCGGCATGGAAGATGGCTCCGAGGGACCGATGGATTCAGTGGGACGATGAACAACGCAAACGCAACTTACAAAAGGTTGTTAATAACAGCCGGTTCCTTATATTCCCATGGGTTAAGGTCAAAAATCTTGCCAGTTCGGTTCTTGCCATGGCTGTCAAAAGAATTCCGCATGATTGGCAAAGCTGTTATGGGTATCGTCCGGTTCTTATGGAAACGCTGGTGGACCAAAAACGATTCAAGGGTATTTGTTATAAAGCCGCCAACTGGATTCACCTGGGAGCGACCACGGGCCGAGGACGGATGGACCGGGAGAATAAACGGCATGGGATGGCTGTCAAAGAAATTTATGTTTATCCGCTGTGTAACCGATTTCGGCAAGAGCTGTTGGATTGATAAAGATAATGGATTATGGCTACCGTTTACGTTGCTTATACCATTGCTCCATTAGATCATCTCTTGTAATTATAGCAGTTACATCTTTGACGTGTTGACGGATGTTTTCAAGCCCGCCTTCCTGGCGGTCAACCAGGATTACCGCCTTTACCACATCCAGCCCTTCCGAGCTGCTCCGTTCTATGGCCTTAATCGTGGAACCTCCTGTTGTGACCACATCGTCGATAATCACAACCCGCTGTCCCGGGTTCATATCTCCTTCGATCCACTTCACAATACCATGGTCTTTTTTGGCCTTGCGTATGGAAAAGGCATTGATCGGTTTTCCTTTTAACCCTGAAACAAACGCTGTAGCAACAGCCACGGGATCGGCACCGAATGTCAGTCCCCCGATCCCGTCCGGTTTCAGATCTTTAATGGCATCAAACACCAGATGGCCCACCAGAAACATACCCCGGGGGCTCATTGTGGTGGGCTTGCAATTGACATAAAAATGGCTCATTTTGCCTGAAACCAGTTTAAAACTCGCCTCCTGACTGTATTTAAAAGATTTTTCACATATGATTCGGATAAGCTCTTGTTTCATCGTAACAACGCTCCATAAAATTGGTTTCATTTGGCCATGAGATGCTTTACCGCTTCCTCCAGACCATCCAGCGAAAGCTCAAACATGGGAAAAATCTGACGGATGGTATTAATGGTGGGGGTGTAGTCCCAGATTTGCGAAGATGCCGGATTCAGCCACACACAATGGGGAAAGGTTTGAGCCAGAAATTTAAGCTGCTCGATGCTGGGTTTTCCGCTCCGCTCCTTTACATGTATGGATCCGTCTGCAGCCATGAGTTCATAGGGGGCCATACTTGCATCGCCCACCAGGATAAGACGGGTCTGCGGGTCAAAGGCGGCAAGGTGTTCCACGGGAATGGGCTTGTTCACTCTGGCCGGATCTTCCCAGAGCATGTCATATACGGTGTTGTGGAAATAGCAGGTTTTAAGCTCTTTGAACTGGTTGCGGCCATAATCAAAAAGGGTCTGAACAACTGGTATGTAGGGATCCATGGACCATCCGCCGTTGTCAATGGCAAGGATCACCTTAAGGCGGTCTTTCAAACTTTTTGAAAAAACGATTTCGATTTCCCCGCAGTTTTTCATTGTCCGGTAAATGGTTTTATCGATATCCACCTGATCATCGGAACCTATGGGTATCATGTTGCGAAGCCGTTTTAATGCTTCTCCAACCATGTCCTGGGTCAGGAGACCCCTGCGGGTATAATCTTTGTATCTTCTTTCCAGGGCAAGCTTTACCGCCGACTGGTTCCGGGAAACCCCTCCCACGCGCATGGCTCCCGGGTGATGCCCGGAATGGCCTACGGGCGATGATCCGCCAGTACCGATCCAAGTTGCGCCTCCGTAATGACGTCCTTTCTGATTGTTAAGGCGCGTTTTGAAGTATTGGATCAGTTCCTCAGGTGTCAGTTGGAGTAATTCCGATTCATCCATATCCAGAGCCTGGGCAAGGGCCTGGGGGTCTTTGAGCCATTCATCCAACATGGCTCTGGAAATATCATCGATTTCAAACCATTGATACTCAGGCAGTTCCGCCCCTTCAAAGCGGTGGGCAAAAATCTGGTCATAAACATCAAAATACCGTTCGCTTTTCACAAGAATGGCCCGAGCCGCTGTGTAGAACTCATCCAGGGAATTAATCAATCCCATATCGAGCGCCTTTTGAAGGGTCAGAAACGACGTGGGGCTGACCTGAATTCCGGCAGTTTTTAGGCTATAGAAAAAATCGATAAACATTGACTTATTGCTAAATTACATGGCCACGACGGGTTGCTTCCACGCCGCGTTCGTAATCCTGACTTTTCTTAAACAGAACCCCCAGATAGGGTATGTCGCCTGTAATCAGGGTCTTGGGCTTAAAATCCGGATCGGATTTCAAGGCGCGTATCCAGTTGATCAGTTCCCGGGTTGCCGGTTTCTTTTCAACGGCATCAATTTCCCGTACTCTATAGAACGTTGTCACCACATTTTCCATGAGGTTGGAATCGATATCCGGGAAATGAACCCTTATGATTTTGCGCATCATTTTGGGGTCCGGAAAGGCGATGTGATGAAAATTGCATCTTCCTAAAAAGGGGTCGGACAGGTCTTTTTTGGCGTTTGAGGTAATAATGATTACCGGACGATGCACAGTTTTTATGGTTTTATCAATTTCGATAACATCAAACTCCATTTGATCGAGCACATCCAGCATATCATCCTGGAAATCGGTATCGGCCTTGTCGATTTCATCAATCAACAGCACGGTCCTTTGTTTGGAGGTAAAGGACTGGCCTATCTTACCCATTTTTATATAATCTTCAATATTGCTGACATCCCGGTTAGAATCGCCAAAACGACTGTCGTTAAGACGGGTCAGTGTGTCATACTGGTACAGGGCATTCACAAGCTTCATGCTTGATTTCACATTAAGGACAATCAGCGGCATGGCCAGACTCTCGGCAATGGCATGGGCCAGCATGGTTTTGCCGGTACCCGGTTCACCTTTAAGAAGAAGCGGCATTTCAAGAGCCATGGTTACGTTAACAATGCAGGCCAGTTCATCATCCAGAACGTACCGGGTGGCACCCGTAAATTTTTTGTTTAAAACGTTGTTTTTCATTGAATAACCTCTTTCCAAATGTAAGCATTCACAGGTTTAAGGTTGTAGGGTGAACAAACAA
>CAZKDT010000298.1:0-4233 GCA_964551515.1 uncultured Desulfobacteraceae bacterium
GTCTTTTCAAGCAGTTGCAGACCATCTGGACTCCGGTTTTCACCGGAGTGACGACTTTTTACGAATGCATCAATTTTGAAACGTCTCTTTTGTCAGAAAGGTGCAAATCAGTGATAAGATAGAGGCTCCCAAAAGAATAAGAATAAGCATTGAGTAGGCCTCAAGGGAATATCCCCCTGCTTGAGATTTGGGATAACTGTCTAAAACCCGGCCTAAAAGCGGCATAAACACACCACCGCCTAAAAAAGGGAAGAGATTTACAAAACCGGTTGAGGTCCCGGCAATCTCTGTGGGGAAAAGCTCTTTGATAATGGTAAACCCAAGTATTACAACAGATGACGAACATATGGAAAAAACAAAAAACAGGATATACAGCGCAATTCTTGACAGACCGTCAGGATAAATGCTGAGAATGACGAGATCTATTACCAGCACTAAATTACATAAAATAAAAGGCTTCTTGCGGCTTTTCATTATTTTATCGGAAAAAAATCCCAAAGGGGGACTTCCGATAATCATGCCCCATGCAATCATACTCAGAACCGTGCCGGCCTGGGCCCGGGTCATTTTGTAAACATGCATAAGATAAGGTCCGCCCCAAAGTGCTCCAAAACCGAAAAATACTCCGCAATCAAAAAAGAACCAAATGGCTACCGGCCAGAAATATTTTTCGGATACTACTCGGCGGGCTCCTTCCAACAAGGGTATCTGCTTGAACGGCTGTGAGACTTGGCCATTCTGATTGTCGATTTCAGCAAGGGAAGGCCAGCCTTTATCTTTCGGCCGGTCTCTGATAATAAGCCATACCAGAGCCACGATCACGAAAGTGCAGCAACCAATAAATTCGAAAGAGATGCGCCATCCGAAAACGAGGGTCATCAAAGCAAGAAGCCATGTGGCCGCCAGAACACCCATTCCTCCCACCGCATTTAGAATGCCTGTTATGAAAGCAAACTCATGAGGACGAAACCACTGGGAAAATATTTTCATGGTGGGGATAAAGACCATGGAAACTCCCAGTCCCACCATGATTCTTCCTATAAAAGCAATGTTTATGGTGGGAGCGAACCCAAAAATAATACTTCCTGCGGAAGCGATGATTAAAAAAAAAGTTGCGGATTTCCTGGGGCCCAATGAGTCCGAGAGGAGTCCGGCTGGAAATTGCATTACCGCATAGCAATAAAAGTAAATGGAGCCCAGAAAGCCCATAACACTGGCGGTGGTCTGAAAATCAGTTATCAGATCATTGGCGACCACGGACAGCGAAAGACGATGGAAATAAACAAAAAAATAGGCCAGCGCAAGTACAAAAAAAATCAGCCACCTGAAGCGCATTACCTTCCCGGCCAAATCTTGGATCATTCTTTTTCTCCATAAAAAGCACAAAAAATATTACTAATCGCCTAACCCGGACGAGCCGGCCTCCGGCTCGTAAGCCTACGGCTCGGAGAGAACCAAAAATATTTGCCACCAAGTCACAAAGACAGGAAGGATTCTATTTTGTTATTCTTTCTTAGTGTCTTGGTGTCTTTGTAGCGATAAGAAAAAAATTTTGCCGAAAAAAGCACAAAATTTACCACTAAAGAACTAAAAGCGGTGGTTATCCCGTCTTTTTTCGTTTTGCCATTTCCTCCGCCCTGAGTTCCTTTTTTAAGATTTTTCCCACATTGGTTTTGGGCAGATCATATCTGAATTCAATTTCTGTAGGAAGCTTGTACCTGGCCACTTTGTCAGTGCAAAATTCGATAAGTTCTTCTTGGGTTGCGGTTTCTCCTACTTTGAGCACTGCAAAGACTTTGACCGATTCGCCGCGGGTCGGGTGCGGAATCCCGATGGCACAGGCTTCATGAATCTTGGGGTTTTCATATAACACCTCTTCAATATGCCGGGGATATACGTTACAACCACCGGATATAATCATATCTTTTTTTCGGTCAACAACATAGAAATACCCGTCTTCATCCATTTTTGCGATATCTCCAGTGTAAAGCCAATCGTTTGTCAGAGCATTTGCGGTCTCTTCGGGATTGTTTCGATAGCCCTTCATGACTTGAGGACCTCTAACAATCAACTCACCGGATTCACCGACCGGAACATTTGTGTTGCCGTCATCAAGGCTGACAATACGGCATTCCGTGTCGGAAATAGGGATTCCGATACTTCCGGCTTTCCGTTTTCCGCCGGCAAAAGGGTTTACATGGGTCACCGGTGATGCCTCCGTAAGACCGAACCCTTCAACAATTACGGCACCGGTCCTGTTTTCAAAATCTCTTATGATTTCAAGGGGAAGCGGTGCACTCCCGGAAAAACAACCTTTTATGGAGGTCAGGTTGATTTTGTCAATGGCCGGATTATTAAGCATTCCAATATACATGGTGGGTACCAGCGGGGTAAATGATGGTTTATATTTTCTAATCGCCTCAAGCAAAGCATCGGGTTGGGGTTTTGGGACCAGAATATTTCCCCACCCCAGAAAGATGGCCAAATTCATTGCCGTGGTTAGACCGAACACATGAAAGAAAGGAAGCGCCCCCAGCATTACTTCATTGCTGTCGAAGGCCGGGAACCATGCACCAATCTGCTGGACCTGCCTGCTCAGGTTTCCGTGGGTAATCATAACTGCTTTTGAAATACCGGTGGTTCCCCCGGTATACTGATACATGGCGATATCATCAAACGAGATTTTAGTTCCAGGTAAACGGTAGGGATTTTTTACCGGAAGGTTTTTCCATGGATAAACATTTTCAGCAGGTTTTACATCAGCAGCAAGGTTCTTCTTTTTGGCTACAAAGGGGAACAATAAATTCTTGGGGAATGGAAGGAAATCACCGATAGAAGTATAGATAATTTGCTTTATCTTTGTTTTCGGCCTCAGATCAATCATTCGATTTGCTAAAAGATCTATGGTAACGAGTAATTTCGAGTCGGAATCATTGAATTGGTATTCAAGCTCCCGGTCTGAATACAAAGGATTATTCATAACCGCTACGGCTCCGATCTTTAATATACCATAATAGGCTACAACGCAGGGAATAACGTTTGGCAGAAGGATGGCGACACTATCCCCTTTATCAATGTCAAAGCCATGAAGGCTGGCGGCAAAACGATTTACCATATCATTGAGTTCACGAAAGGTAATTTTGTACCCCTGAAAAAGGAGAGCCATCTTGTTGGGAAACCTACGGGCCGATCTTTCCAGAATTTCCGGCAGACATATTTCCTCGTATTCTATTTTTTCCGGAACCCCCGCTTCATAGCTGGTTATCCAAGGCTTTTCTTCATATGTAATTTGTTTTGTCATACTCTCCCTCTTTTAGTTCCTCGCTTATAAATTTTGAATTTTTTATGGAAAACATTTTCGCCATCAAGATACTAAGGGCTCCGGCCGATCCGCCTCACTCCACTTGAAAGGAGGGCGGGTTTATCCGGTTTTGCTTTATGGGGTAATTTGGTTAAAAAACATTATAGTCAGCAAAGATCATCAAGGTTGCTTTGTCATTGTCTGTTATGATGAAAATGGATATTTGTCAAGGAAACTTATAATTTACGTCAGTTTGGTATACTTGAATCGATTCGAAATTAATTGAAAAACGGAAGGTTGTTATGGAATGAAAAAAGGCATTCCATCAAAATCCATGGAATGCCCTTTTTAAATTTAGAAATGGTAAGCTAAACTACAGTGACATTTGCTGCAGCAGGGCCTTTTTGCCCCTGCTCTATATCAAAAGTAACTCGGTCGCCTTCATCAAGAGTTTTGAAGCCGCTTGCATTTATTCCTGAATGATGAACAAATACATCCGGACCATCTTCCTGTTCAATGAAACCATATCCTTTGCTGCCATTAAACCATTTTACAATTCCATCCGCCATAGTGACATTCTCCTTTCAAAAAAAATTCTCATAGTTCCAGACTGCAGGTTGCCGCTATGACAAATAGATCTTTCCTTCAGAACGAAACCGGTCCGCCAATTAAGAACAGGCCTTTATTGATTGGTTCAATAATAAACCTTTTTTAAGAAAAATCAAGCAGATTATATAATCATTTTTTTTAGCGGATGATCTTAATGAATTTGAATTTTGACATCTGCACTTTAATGTTATATTTAAAATATTCACTATATTATTTGGATGGTCTCGTAAAAAATCAAAAAAGCGACCTTTTTACGACAGTTTTAAGCAACTACTCAATAAGTTCCGGGTTGCTAATTTTAGTTTGATTCTCAGTTGTTAAAT
>CAZKDT010000299.1:0-4230 GCA_964551515.1 uncultured Desulfobacteraceae bacterium
TGTCATTCCGGTTGCAGTCTCTCAAAGAGCCGGAAACTTTCGGGACGTAATAGACTATATTGACTTAATCCCCAATCGTTTTATACGGTCTGCTGAAACCTGCGTTTAAGACCATTGAAATAGTTCCATTTTTTAGTCAGATGCTGGAAACGTCCAGCGACAATTCCCGGAGAAAACTTAAGCTCATCCGCCAGACGGATTACATCTGTTTTTGCTCGCAATGCGGCAATTTGAGGGTCTCTATCACGAGGGATTAGAATTTCTGCTGCAAACTCATTATAAACAAGATTATCAGGATGTTATTGTTAACTTTATATCCTGCCCATCGTGGTAATCCTGTCTGATATTATTTTGAAATTATTTAAAAAATTCTGTTTTTTGGGTAACCGTTGTTTTAATGGCATTAAGCGTGTCACTTAGTACGGCGATCACATTTTCCCGGATGTCTCCGGCAACCACCAAAAACATCACGTCATCTCCTACGGCCAATTTTTTGTTTTCAGCTATTTCAACGAGTATTTCTACTATCCCGGGCTTGCTTTTATATGTTTCAACCACCCGGCTCAGTTTTTCATGATCCACCGATAGGGTCAAACCCGATACTTTCCGACCATCTCTCGAGGTATCCCGCACCACTCCGTTATGGCACAGGATCATTCCCGCCCGGTGATAATCAGGGTGTTTTTTAATGGTATCAATCATATGGGTTAGATCCATGGCTACTCCTCTGGCGTGCATGTTGTAAGATATTGAGCTCTGGCGAGATCATCGTGTGTGTTAATATTGTAAAAAGAGATCAGGTCCGGATCGTTTTCACGCAAAATAGTTTCAGGAAGTTTTTTAACGCGAACCTTTTGAAAAACTTGCCTGATTTTAAGATCTCGCTTAACAAGTTGATGTTCGACGGGCTTAAGACACTTCTTTGAATATACAGAACACAGCGGTTCAAGGCCCTTTGAAGTTTCAGGGATAACAATGTCAACACCGGGTTCTATGTGGCTAAGTATAGTTTCAACCAGGCCCTTTTTAAGGAAAGGAATATCGCAGGCCGCGAAAAACGCATATGAGGCCGTCATATAAAAAAGGCCGGTATGTATCCCCGTTAATGAACTTCGGATGGGGAAAAGGTCTGTCACGATATTTAAATCCCATTCAAGATATTGAATCGGATCGTTGGTAACCAGAATAATCTCCTCAAAAATATCGCTAAAGACATCATATATGCGATCAAGAATACATTTTTCACCCACACGGATCAACGCTTTGTTTGTTCCTGAAAACCGTGTGTTCTGTCCACCTGCCAATATAACGCCGGTAACGGAGGGGTTCATTTGATAAAACCGAATTGAGAATTAATAAAATAATGATCATAAGAAGTTGTATGTAAAAATGCACATGCCAATTATATTAGAATAGAAAAAATATCGGGCAAAATCAAGGCCGTTTCAATAAGATTTTGATTTCTATTGCAAAGAAATATCATAATAATCTTGATATTAGCTTTGTTCATGATATAGAAATTCAACATTGACGGCTTTGTAAAAAGTCCAACTTCTGCGTTGCGCTGCATCCTTCGTCTCTGCAACGTACTATTTGTACACCTCATTCCTCAGGATTTGCGCACCTTGAATTTGGAGCATTTTACTTTGCCGTCGGATTTTGACTTTTTACGAATTCATTAATTATGATATTGGAGAAAATATGGGTGAAATTAATATCATTTTAGATTCAGCGGACATAGATCGTAAGCTGCAAAGGATTACCCGCGAGATTCTTGAAGAGCATAAGGGTGTGGAGAACTTAACCCTGATCGGAATTCAAACCCGCGGTGTGTATTTGGCAAAACGTCTTCAGTCCAGTATTAAGGAAATCGAAGGGATTAAAGTACCGACCGGTGAAATGGACATTACCCTGTATCGAGATGACTGGACCCGGATCAGTCCCAATCCGGTTGTTAAAACCACAAATATATCTTTTTCGGTTGACGGGAAACAAATTATTTTAGTCGATGATGTTTTATTTACCGGGCGGACAACACGGGCTGCTATGGATGCATTGATAGATTTCGGAAGACCGGATCGTATAGAACTTGCCGTGTTGGTAGATCGGGGTCACCGGGAGCTTCCAATCCAGGCTAATTATATCGGGAAATTTGCTGAAACACGGCGATCTGAGACCGTAAATGTATTATTAAGAGAACATGACGGCGAGGATAAGGTTGTAATCGAGGAAGAATGACGGTTTCGTACTAAACCCTGTAAAAGTTAATCAAAAACGGGTTTTGAAAATGCCGGTATGGAGATAAGATGGGTTCCAAAAAACACAAGGCAAACGCTCCCAAAAAGGTTAATGTGGGTATTATTGCCGTATCAAGCACACGTTCAATAGCAGAGGATAAGAGCGGCCAGTGGATCAGCAAACGGGTTAAAAAGGAAGGACACACCCTTGTATTGCATCGGATTGTTCCGGACGAAACCGAAACCATAACCCAAACCCTTCATGAAACCATAAGAGATTATGGCGCTCAGGTCATTCTGATAACCGGCGGCACCGGTATTAGCAACAAAGATGTTACCATTGAAGCAGTCCGTCCATTCTTTAAAAAGGAACTCACAGCATTTGGCCCCCTTTTTGCCCAGCTCAGTTTTGAACAGATAGATTCTGCCGCTCTTTTATCCCGTGCCACTGCCGGTGTTATTGCAACAACCATTGTGTTTTGCATGCCCGGAAGCCTTAAAGCCTGTAAATTGGCTTGTAAGGCCCTTATTTTTCCCGAACTCGGTCATCTTGTTAAACATATCCATGAAAATTGACGGTTTTGTAAAAAGCCCAACTTCACAGGGGTATTTTGAAGATGAACGTCCAACATCGAATAACGATGTTGCTCCTCGCCTCAAATTATTCTAGAATCGAAAGCCTATAGCTATGATAAGTTAGGGTAAATTATAGGTACGCGGGCTGTTAGGGTAGAGACGATTTCATAATTGATGGTGTTCAGGGTTGCGGCAATCTCATCAACGGTTATGGATTCATTTTCCTGTCTGCCAAAAATTACCACCTCATCTTCCAAATCCACATTGGGGATATGCCCTACATCCAGCATGGTCTGGTCCATACAGACTCGTCCGATAATCGGCGCCCTGTGCCCGCGGACCAGCATATGTCCACGAGAAGAGAGCAGACGATTAAATCCGTCCGCATATCCCACTGGAATAGAAGCAATGGTTGTGGGTTTTGGGGTTTGATAAGTGTTGCCGTAACTGACCTTGAAACCGGTGGGAACTTTTTTTAAATGCACAATTTTTGATTTTAAAGTCATGGCCGGTTTCAGCGCAATTTTATGTTTATTCACTTCACCAGATGGATAGAGACCGTAAATTGCAATGCCGGCTCTCACCATATCGAGATGGGTTTCGGGCATATCTATAATCGCTGCGCTATTGGCGGCATGACACAAAGAAGGATTTATACCGGCGTGGCGCAGCTCATTTAAAAAGGCAACAAATATTTCAAATTGCTTTCTCGCATATGACTTATCAGAGCTGTCTGCTGTAGCGAAGTGAGTGTATACGCCCTCCAGTTCAAGACCCGCAAGTGACGAGATGGATTTGACTTCACGGATAGCGTTACCGATTAAATTTTGTTCTGTTACGGGAGGTCGGCGGCACTCCGGCAGCAGGCCGAGTCGGCCCATCCCGGTATCCACCTTAAGGTGGACCTTGATCTGTTTGTTGGAAGAAACAGCAACATTGGAAATTGCTTGAGCGGTTTTATACGACCATACGGTTTGCGTCAGATCGAACGCTAAGAGCTTGTGGACAAGTGCCGGTGGAGTATATCCGAAAATTAGAACTGATTCATTAAAACCGGCTTTTCTGAGATCAATTCCTTCTTCTATTCTGGCGACTCCCATGAAATCGGCGCCGTTCTCAAAGGCCTGCCTGGCAACCTCAATCATACCATGTCCGTATGCGTTTGCCTTTACAACTGCCATTAGTCTAACTTTGGGATTGGTAATACTGCGTAATTCACGCACATTGTGAGCTATGGCTTTAAGGTCAACCTCTGCCCATACAAGCGGAGAGTCCAAATGGCCACCTCCTAACCCGGATAAGCCGGGAAAGTGCCTAAAATGAACTAAAGTTTGAAGTGCCTAAATTTACAACTAACGATTAAGGGCTCGCTCAAAAATAACTTCACATTTTGATGCGCCGATCCATCCCGCCCGGC
>CAZKDT010000300.1:0-4200 GCA_964551515.1 uncultured Desulfobacteraceae bacterium
CTCAACATCGCCCCAGTGAAATAGAAAAAAAGTTTCACGGGGTAAAAACGTCGAACAAGGATATCGCTTCACCCCATTAATTTTTAAAATTAAAACACCGAAGGTGTACAATCCTTCGATGTTCGACGTTGGATGTTCGATGTTGGGTGTTCATTTTTTATTTTAGCTCATAGTATAGTGTTTAATAGAAGATTTTGCATTCAGATTTACGATAGTTCGGAAGCCATGAAATTAAAAAAGCCACCCCTATGAGCCTGGGTGGCTTAAAGCCTATTATGAGACCTTTGCAAAACGCCCCTTTTTGCCCGATTTCTGCGTCAGGCTCAAATTTTAATTCTCGAAATACTCAATGTATTCCTGTGGTTAAAATTATCGCCTTCCTCGAACTCGAACAAAAATATGCATTTTTCAAAGGTCTCATTACATAACTCAAATAATAAAATTGCTTCCCGATGTTATATAATGATATTTTGATGGTTTGCCGCTATAAAAAAATAAACCAACAAATTTTTTCTCATCTAATATACAAAACTCTAATGCAAGTCAAGAAAAATACCGTTATAGGGCAAACGCATTTGAATCCCAATACAGGGGGAACGCTCCACGACGCTACGCTGCACCGAAATCAAATAGTTATATCCTACGGTAATATCTCAATGTATTATATTCTTATCCCCATTTTTCAATAATCATCGCTGTTTCTTTCAGATTATGAAAGACTTCTCTGTTAAGCGCCTCATCACTCAATTTTCCGTTAAATCTTTCATGGTGTCCATTTTCCCGGGGACTCCCGGGTTTATTACCATTTCCATCGAGTGTTTTAATTCTTCCAGGACATGCTATTTCATGGCTGCCGGGATGCAATGGCTTTCCTTGAGTAATTTTTTAAATTCGTTCGGGATTTAATCGTCTCTGCATATACTAATATTGCATTAGCATCATTCTGTTACGCGATTTCCTTAGCATGCCGTATCATCGATGTATTGATTTTTTTCATTGAAGAGCTTTGCACTATTTGCTGTTCAGCCGCATTGCTTTGAAAATCGTTTGATTCTGAATCTGCCATCTTAGACATTCTTATTACTATGTTTCAAAAATGTCATGATCAAATTTATCAATAAGGCGTCCAATATCATCATAATCTTTATAATAGAGATCACTCTATTCTTGTGTATTTGCTGGATCGAATAGAACTTCTGGAATTTGAGAATCATATCGTTACCATCTACAATATGAGCATTTCAAACGCCTTTTTGAAAGTAGATGTCCGTATTCCGGACAGCAATTTTCTGTCATTTTTCGGGCTCCTTGGTCATGATAGATTGAACTATGAAAAATATTCTACACCAACTTTGTAAGAAAAGTCATGCTGTTGATTAAAAGTCTTATGGCACCAAATCACCTGGGCATGAAGACCTTCATGCAATTCAGTATTGCGTTTTTCTCTAAAAAGTTTTTTTACCCTTATAAAAATCGGATCACCGACCTCTAAAGGCTGGTTCGTTATGAATATCAATCCGTTGTTACTTATGTTGCAGGCAAGAGCGTTTATCGTTTTAAAGTCATCATGAAAAGGATCATAACTTTTACAAATAATTTCCCATTCACACGTATGGCAATCATATTGGCTCTTTTCTGAATCATGAACTGTGATTTTATCACTGTAATTTTGGAAATCCCAATCGTAAGCTGACGCCATTTTTTTTTGATCCATCCAAATGGCTTCTTTGCTTTTTGAATCGTTTTTGGATGTGTATGGATTCATAAAACACCTCATGCTTACCGAAATCAATTGAGAATTGAGTAAGTTATCAATAAATTATGGCTTTGGCTCAATATCACCATTTGATACACCAGAACTTATTGAGAAATTACGGAATTGAGAGACAAGATTAAGTTATAAAGCAAATTATCCCTAAGAATCCCGCCTCTCAATCTGACAAATTCAAATCAGTCTGGCCCTAATATATATCCTCTTCCATTCCGCCCGGTGGCATGACCGGCTCTTTTTTCTTTTCCGGTTTTTCTGCAATTATCGCTTCCGTTGTCAACATCAAACCGGCTACAGAAGCCGCGTTCTGAAGGGCCGATCGAACTACCTTGGTTGGATCGATAACACCGGCAGCGAGGAGATTTTCATATTTTTCCGTGGCCGCATTGAAGCCAAAGTCATCTTTACCGTCTAAAACCTTATTGAGTACTACCGAGCCTTCAGCTCCTGCGTTTTCAGCAATCTGGCGGAGTGGGTTTTCAAGAGCACGCTTCAATATGGAAATTCCATTTTTTTCTTCTCCCACAACGTTGTTTTTTTCGAGCGCTCCGATGCACCTGACAAGCGCAACACCACCGCCAGGAACAATCCCTTCCTCCACAGCTGCGCGGGTAGCATTCAACGCATCTTCAACGCGGGCCTTCTTTTCCTTCATTTCCGTCTCTGTAGCTGCACCGATGTTGATGACTGACACGCCTCCGACAAGTTTAGCAAGGCGTTCTTGAAGTTTTTCTCTGTCATAGTCTGACGTAGTTTCTTCGATCTGGGCACGGATCTGACGCAATCGAGCTTCTATATCTTTTCTGCTTCCGGCCCCGTCAACGATCGTCGTGTTATCCTTGTCGATTTTAATATTTTTACATCTTCCGAGGTCCTTTTTTGAAATATTTTCAAGTTTGATGCCCAGATCTTCTGATACTACTTGGCCGCCGCAAAGAATGGCGATATCTTCAAGCATTGCCTTGCGACGATCGCCGAAACCGGGCGCTTTTACTGCTGCGCAAGTTAAAGTGCCCCGAAGTTTATTAACGATCAGCGTTGCCAGCGCTTCACCCTCAACATCTTCAGCGACGATCAAAAGGGACTTTCCCGTTTTAGCAATGTCTTCCAAGAGTGGTACAAGGTCTTTCATATTGGTGATCTTTTTTTCATGAAGCAGAATGTATGGGTCTTCCAGAGATACTTCCATTTTCTCGGAGTCAGTGACAAAATAAGGCGAAAGATATCCTCGATCAAATTGCATTCCCTCTACAATCTCTAAAGAGGTCTCCATACTTTTTGCTTCTTCTACGGTTATCACTCCTTCTTTGCCGACCTTATCCATGGCTTCGGAGATCAATTTCCCGATCATATCATCATTATTGGCGGAGATGGCGCCGACTTGTGTTATTTCGATTTTGTCCTTAACGGGTTTGGATAATTGTTTCAATTCATCCACAATAGCAGCAACGCCCTTGTCAATTCCACGTTTAAGGGCCATGGGATTTGACCCTGCCGTCACAAGTTTATGGCCCTCGTTGTAAATGGCTTGAGCAAGTAATGTTGCGGTTGTTGTGCCGTCACCGGCCACATCGCTGGTCTTGCTGGCGACTTCCTTGACCATTTGAGCCCCCATATTTTCGAACTTTTCTTCCAGTTCAATCTCTTTGGCAACCGTTACACCATCTTTTGTAACCGTGGGAGACCCCCAAGATTTTTCCAAAACAACATTATTACCCCTGGGTCCCAGGGTTACTTTAACAGCGTCTGCCAGGGTATTTACACCCTTGAGCAAATGTTCCCTGGCCTTTGTATTGTAAGAAATCATTTTTGCAGGCATTTGTCTCACTCCCTTTGCTTAATTTAATACACCTAAGATATCGTCTTCTTTCATGAAAATATGCTCAATTCCATCGATTTTGATTTCGGTTCCGGCATACTTGGAAAAAAGGATTCGATCTCCTTCTTTGACTTCCATGGGAATCCTTTTGCCGTTATCATCCAGTTTGCCGGGACCTACAGCCATGATTTTTCCTTCCTGAGGTTTTTCCTTGGCGGTATCCGGTATAATGATTCCACCGGCGGTTTTTTGTTCCTTTTCCACCGGAGCAACAATCACCCTATTGTTTAACGGTCTGAGTTTCATTGTTTTTTCCTCCTACACAAAATTTATTTTTCTATAATGCTTGTTAAACGATTCAATCCATAGAGAAGCCATCGCCACCTCGAACTCCCTTTACAAGCATAACCTTCAGAGGCGCACAGCCATCATATGGTTTTTTTTTGAAAGTGTTGAAGTTTGGTGGCTGCTATTTAGTGTCCGAACGAAAACTATGATTTTTCGTTAAGATCAAGCCTCCGGCTCCGCTTCTCTCCGAGGCGTAGGCTCTACGAGCCGGAGGGGAAGACGAAAATTTTAACCACAGACATACATTGAGTATTTCGAGGAT
>CAZKDT010000301.1:0-4199 GCA_964551515.1 uncultured Desulfobacteraceae bacterium
TAAAGGCACGATCCTACGCCTCGGAGAGAAGCGGAGCCGGAGGCCCAAAGGACCAAGTTTTTCAGGACAAAATAAAAATACACCAAAACATATGAAAAGGTCAATATGTCTTTGAACCTAAAATCCGCAGGATTTAAGTTGTACTATAATACTGTCTAATGGCTTCGCATAACCCCGGTATAGTAAAAGATTCTGCAATAATGTGAATATCAAATCCCAGATCACGTGCGGTATCGGCGGTGATAGGGCCGATGCATGCAACAGTAACATCCTGTATCAGGCTTTTGAGATTTTCGGCGGGGACAAGGCCATGAAAGTTTTTTACCGTAGATGAACTTGTAAAGGTTATCATGTCTATTGTTTTCTCTTTAAGCCGTTTCAGCAAAAGATCCGTATTACCCTGAACCGACCGGGTACGGTATGCGGTGACTTCATCAACAACAGCTCCCATCCGGGTCAATTCTACAGGAAGGATGGGTCTTGCCTCTTTTGCTCGGGGCAGCAGTATTTTTTTACCGTTTAAAGCCTTCCCGGCAAATGCCTTGACAATAGACTCGGCTCTGTAAGTTTCAGGGACAATATCGCTTCGTAGCCCAAAATCAAAAAGTCTTTTTGCTGTTGCAGGACCGATGACTGCAGTGCTCACATTACGTAACGTTCGGACGTCCTTGTTTTTCGCAAAAAGCCGGTCAAAGAAAAAACTTACGCCGTTTACGCTTGTAAATATCAGCCATTCATAAGTGGAAAGATTTTCGATGGCCGTGTCCAGCGGTTTAAAATCATCCGGTGGAGCTACTTCAATGGTCGGGCATTCCAGACATTCCGCCCCAAGATCGGAAAGGCGCTGAACCAGTTCGCTGGCCTGTTCCCGGGCCCGGGTCACCACGATACGACGTCCCATCAGGGGACGGCTTTCAAACCATTTCAGTCGATCTCTTAATTTGACAACCTGTCCCACAACAATAACGGCAGGGGGTTTGAAATCGGCGTCTTTGGCACGCTCCGAGATCGTATTCAGTGTTCCCGTAACAATGGTTTGCCTGGGCGTAGTTCCCCAGCGAATGAGCGCAACGGGTGTGTCCGGGTTCATCCCATGGCCAATAAGCCGGTTTGTTATATACGGCAAGTTTTTAACTCCCATCAAAAATACAAGGGTTCCGATACCTCTGGCAAGTGCTGTCCAGTCAATGCTCGATTCTTCTTTTAAGGGATCTTCATGTCCGGTTACAAAAGCGAGAGTGGATGTTAATTTTCTGTGAGTCAGCGGGATTCCAGCATACGCAGGGGCTGCTATGGCCGAAGTTACGCCGGGCACAATTTCAAAAGGAATTTCATTCCTGACAAGTATCTCTGCTTCTTCTCCGCCACGGCCGAATATAAAGGGATCCCCGCCCTTTAGCCGGGTAACCGTTAAACCTTTCCGGGCTTTTTCTGCGATTAGCGAATTTATTTCATCCTGCGAAAGTGTGTGATCTCCTCCTTTTTTTCCAACATAGAGGATTTCGGTTTGTTTTCGGGCGTGTTTCAACAGGATCGGCGATGCAAGATAATCGTATATTAATACATCGGCTTTCTTAATACATTCAAGTCCTTTTACAGTGATCAATCCGGGATCTCCGGGTCCGGCTCCCACAAGATAAACTTTACCTTTCATAATTTTTATTATGTTGCGTTCTTGTTACCTTAATTGTAAATTTTGTGTATTTTGTGCCATTTTTTTTCATTGCCACTAAGGTTCACCCTGTTAAATAGTGCCTGAACGAAAACTGTCTTTTCCGCCAATATCTGTGTCAGACTCAAATTTTAATCCTCGAAATACTGCCAGTATTCCTGTGGTTAAAATTTTCGTTTTCCTTGATCTTAACAAAAAATCCTAGTTTTCGTTCGGGCACTAAATAGTTCTAAATTTCGTTTAGTCTATATATTCGATACTACTTTTTAACAAAAATCAATCCCTGGTTTTCCAATATTTAACAGGGCAGGCGAAGAAAGAAAAATAAATTTATCCTTAGCGTCTTTGTAGCAAATATTATTGGTTCTCTCCGAGTTGTAGGCTCTACCCTCTCTCCGAGCTGTAGACTCTACGAGCCGGAAGCCGGCCTGTAAGCCCTACGGGCTGGCCTCCGGCTCGTAAAGGCACGATCCTACGCCTCGGAGAGAAGCGGGGCCGGAGGCCGGCTTGTTCAAGTTACGTTTTCCATTATGGTTTTTGCCCCCATTTCAATCAAACGATCAGCAAGTGTTACGCCTATACTTTCGGATGAATCTTTTTGGCCCGATAAAGTTTCCCTAATCACAGTGGTTCCGTCCACGGTTGCAACGAGTCCGCAAAGGGTAAATCTGTTTTTTTCGATTTTTCCGTGGGCGGCAATCGGAACCTGGCAGCCTCCTTCCAGGCGGTTTAAAAAAGCCCGCTCACCCATGACCACGGTCCTTGTTTCATGATGTTCGAGCAGAGCAATAATCGATTCCACTTCAGGATCATTTTCCCTGATTTCAATACATAGGGCTCCCTGACCCACTGCGGGCAACATGATTTTTTCATCCAGATATTCGACTATTCTATGTTCAAGACCCAGGCGCTTTACGCCAGCGGCCGCCAAAATTATGGCATCAAGATTTTCAGCGTCAAGCTTTTTAAGACGCGTGTTCAGATTTCCTCTTAAAGGTGATATTACCAGGTCAGGCCGCGCATGAAGAAGCTGAGCCGTACGTCGGAGGCTGCTGGTACCGATCCGGGCGTTTTGCCCAAGTTGGGAAAGGGGCAACCCATTTCTTGAGATTAAAACATCTTGAGGGGTTTCGCGCTGGGGAATTGCTCCGATGCACAGACCGTTGGGTATTTCATACGGCATATCCTTCATACTGTGTACCGCGAGGTCTACATGGCCGTCCAAAAGGGCTTCCTCTATTTCTTTTACAAAAAGCCCTTTGCCGCCAACTTTGGCAAGAGCCACATCAAGAATCTTGTCACCTTTGGTTTTTATGGGTACAAGTTCAACAGAAAGCCTGGGATACCCGGCGCTTAAGGCTAACTTAACCCAGTTCGCCTGCCAGAGTGCGAGTTTGCTTCCCCGGGTTCCGATTTTAATTGTTTTTTCCATCAGTGACTGCAAGTTGTACAACTGGTAGCGGTACACCCACTGCATGCTGATTCCGAGGCAGCGGACTTGACCGTTTGACCATGGCTTCCCTTGCTGAAAAAGCTGCATGAAGAAATGAGTTTTTTAACTTTTTTGCTGTTGCATGACGGGCACTCCGGCTGGTCATTTCCGAAAATCAGGTATTCAAAATTTTTTTCGCACGCATCACAATGATATTCATAAATCGGCATTATTAATTACTCCTTGTTCGGATTGAAATTTTTTGAAACCGTTCACATATTATTTAAAATCATAACGTTCCAGCACCAAAAATCAATTAAATCATAAATCTCAAGCATCAAATTCCAAATTCCAGACCGGTTCAACGCATAGCGCAGGCGCTTGCGCCGCGTGAGCGATTATTTATTTGTTTTTTGGGATTTGTTATTTGGAATTTCCACCAACTCAATTATTCCGTGAATGAATACGATATTTGTCACTTACCTACTGAAAAGGTTACCAACTACTCTAATCATCAATTTTAGTTAATCAACCCGGCATTCAATTTCTGAACCTCTGAACCCTTGAACGGTAAGCTGTTTTCTACCCTATTTCTTCTATTACTCCGGCAGCTATGAGCGGAAGCATGATTTCATGGTGGCCCGTAAGGTTAAACCCCTGCCCCCCTCTGGCGGTAGGCCTGTTTACGACATTTGTAACTGGACGGTAATGTCTAATGAAATCCATGTTAACCGAAGTGAAGTTATCAAGAATATTTCCAAGATTTCTGGCAAGTGTTACCGCCTTTAAAAAAACCTCCGGCAATATGACCGCAGACCCCACATTCAGATAAACTCCCCCTTCTATTGTGGCGATTACTGATGCAAAGGTACGAAAATCCCGATAGCTTGCCGCTCCTGTCAGTTCCGGGTCAAACTCGGGATGTATATGAATCGTGTCTGTACCGATTGCCACATGAACCGTTATAGGTATGCCAAGACGCGCGCCGGCAGCAAAGATGCTTTGGTCCATAAAGGGCAGATTTTTTTCGATGATGTTTCGTCCAACGGATTCCCCAAGTCCTGTAGAATGTTGTCCGGCCAGATGGGTGGCATC
>CAZKDT010000302.1:0-4183 GCA_964551515.1 uncultured Desulfobacteraceae bacterium
TTCTGCCGACCGGGAGAAATTTTTATTCAGTCGATCCCAACAAGATTCCTACCCCAGGAGCATGGGAGGTGGGGAAAAAACTTGGGGACGCCTTGCTTGAAAGATGCCTGAAAGAGAGCGGGAAATATCCGGAAAGCATCGGAATTATCGTCTGGGGCGGTTCCACCATGCGGAGCAAGGGGGATGATATCGCGGAGATTTACTATCTCATGGGAGTGAAACCTGTTTGGGCCGGGGGAAGCGGGAATGTGGCCGGTCTGGAGGTAATCCCTGCATCGAAACTGGGCCGGCCCAGGTTAGATGTAATACCGAGAATTTCAGGATTTTTCAGAGATTCATTCCCGAACCTGGTAGAGCGAATCGATGAGGCAGCCCGGATGGTGGCCGCGTTAAAGGAATCGCCGGAATCCAATATTTTACGGCGCAATGTCCTGCGGGATCTGGAAACCTATATGCAAGACGGAATGACCGAAGAAGAGGCCATGCGCGAGGCCACGTTCCGTGTTTTCGGGTGTCCGCCGGGTACATACGGGGCGGGCGTATCCGAGCTTGTGGAATCTAAAAATTGGAAGACCCGGGAAGATCTGGCAAATAACTACATCCGGTATTCAGCCCACGCATACGGCAAGGGAACCTACGGAAAGCAAAAACCTGCTACGTTCCGCAAACTTCTTTCCCGTATGGATGTAACGGTCAAAAACGAGGATTCAAGAGAATATGATATGCTGTCATGCACCGATTATTACAACTACTACGGCGGTCTTATTGTGGCGGCAAAGACCGTGCGCGGCAAGCTGCCTTTTTCACTCGTAGGCGACAGCGCCGATCCCAGACGGGTAAAGATTCGCACTACCTTCGAGGAGGCAAAGCATGTCCTGCGTGCCCGCCTGACCAACCCCAAGTGGCTGGAGGGGATGAAACGCCACGGTTACAAGGGAGCCGGCGATATTTCACATATGATGGACGTTGTCCTCGGCTGGGATGCCACGGCAGAAGTAATAGACGACTGGATGTACAGGAAGATTGCGGAAAAATATGCCCTTGATCCGAAAATGCAGGAATGGATGAAGGAAGTAAATCCGTATGCTCTGCAAAACATACTGGATAAACTTCTCGAGGCGATCAGCCGTGGGATGTGGGATGCCGACAAGGAGATGGAAAACGAGCTGCGTGAGGCATATCTGGAGATGGAAGGTGAGATTGAAGAACTTACGGAATAAAAAAGGAAAAAGAAAGAAAAAGGGAACAGGCGAATTATACCTGCTCCTCCCAGATAGTCCGGACATGTTGGTAATTAAGAATTTTATCATCCCTGGTGACAAGAGGCAATCCCATAGTCATCGCAGTTGCTGTGATAATGCGGTCTGCGGGGTCGGTATGGAATTGGCCCGGCAGAGTTACGGAACGTAGGCTTATAGTGTTGTCAACCGGCATGAAATGAACGAAGGGTAAGCCCTCTGTTTTGCGCACCCAATCACGGACATCAATCGAAAGTTCTAATCTTCCCTTATCAACCAGAAGGGCAACCTCCCATGTTGATATGGATGATATGATAATGCCTTTTTCTGTAACGGCCTGATCAATAGCCTGACCGGCAGAGGTTGAAAGCTTTTCAGGATTGCTGATCCACCAGAGCCAAACATGAGTGTCCAGCACAATCATTTCAGGGCCTCCCAGTCATCCTGACCGACTGGTTTGAAGGGATCGTCATAACGTATAACGGAATTTCGTAATTCCTTTAAAATGACAGGCGCTTCTTCCCTGAAAGGAATTATTTTAATCACTGGTTTTGCATGGTCAGTGATGATTAATTCCCGGCCATCTTCTTGAATTTGACGAAAATATTTAAGAGCCCGGGGTTTGAAAGAAGATTTAGAAATAAAATTTGCCATGATTTACTCCTGTTTTATCAGTGTTAGATTAAAATTATGACCATGATATCATAGTCATAAATAATGTGTCAAAGAAAAATTTTGCCTGATAGGGCATGTTAAATGCCGACAAAGAGATGGAAAACGAACTGCGAGAAGCATATCTAGGAGGCTGTCCGAGAATGCCCTTTTCCCAAACTCTGCGTTATGCGAAAAAAATTATCCTCGGAATATTAACCATATGCCTGCGGTAATTTTTTTCGCAGGCCTTGATTTTGGAAAAAATTGCTGTTCTCGGACAGCCTCCTAGAAATGGAAGGCGAGATTGAAGAGCTTACAGAATAAGAGGTGGAACATTCGGCCCGGCTGCGTGTCATGTGCGTTTTCAGTTGTTTTTTTGGGAATCTTTTTATGTATTTGCATGCCGGCTTTAGCTGTTGAGCATGCGGACTGTATTGTCATAACTGCCGATGAGATAAAAAAGATGAATGTACGCAAGATTTCCGACGTACTCAATCAGGTTTCCGGGATAAAGGCCGGAGATACGTCCGTCTCGATCCGTGGTTCCTATAAAGTAAAAGTCCTGCTGGACGGCAGGCCGATCAATGACCCCACTTCCAGCCACGGCTTTGTTAAATTTGACCTTGTATCTATTGAAACCGTAGAAAAAATTGAAATTTACAAAGGAAAGGGCGCTTTAAAATATGGTGATGACGCAAGCGGCGGCATTATTTTGATTACTACAGGTAAAATCGATACCCTCCATGGAAACGTAAAGTCATACCGGGGAAATTATGACACCTCCAGCTACAGCGGTAATTGCCGGGTAAGGGAGGGTGATTTCGGTGTTGCTCTATCCTCAGGATATGACTACACCAAAGGATATCAGGATAATGGTGACCGGAAAAAAAAGCGGGTCGGCGGCAAACTTGAATATACCCCGGGAAATGAATTCAGCCTGGCGCTTTCAGCCGATTATCTGAAAGATGACCGCGGTCTGAGCGGCCGTCCTGAATACCCTACCCCCCATTCCCGAAAAAAAAGTGAAATGTTCTCTTATGCCTTGATTGCAAAAGTAAAAGAGATAGCGAGCGAAACTTTTTATAATAAGGCTGAAAACAAAAACCGGGATCCGGACAGGACAGTTGACAACACCATAACCGTTAAAAAATTTGGTGAAGATATCTCTACCTCTTTTGCGTACGGAAAGTGGGGAACCATAAACTGCGGCGCTGCTTTTCGCTGGGGAGAAGCGGAAAGCAGCCGTTTTGCCACCCAAAATGAGCATTCGGTTTCCATGTTTGCCACAGATGCCGTTTCATTTGAAACGTTGCCGGTAACTCTTTCTTTCGGACTTCGGGGAAGCGTCTATTCGGAATTTGATAATACCGTCAATCCGGAAGCAAAAATTTCATATAAAAAAGATAAATGGTCTCTTTCATTTATCTACAGCAGGACCAATAACATCCCTTCTTTTTACCAGCGCTATGATAAAACCGCCACCAAGGAACCTAATCCGGGTCTTGACATGGAAATTGCCGACAATTTCAGCCTTTCGTTTTTTACCGAAATATCACCCCGCCTCTCCTTCGGAACGTCTTTGTTTAATAACCGGATTACAGATCGAATCGCCTATGTGCTGGGAGACAGCGGTATCGGCAGGTATGAAAATTTCGGGGAGGTAACTTACAAGGGCGGAGATATTTTTTTGAACGTAAAAATTATGGAAAATCTGTCTTTAAAAACGACCTATTCATATCTTAAGGCCATAAACGAAGATACCGGGCTTTGGCTGACGGCAAAACCAAGGCACCGGATTTATGCGGATTTTTCTTTTAGTCCGGTAGAAGATTTTTCAATTATATTAAATTTGAAGTATGAATCCAGACAGTATACACGCTCGGACAACAAGGATTCCGTGTCTGAACGGACTATTGGAAACATCAGAATTGAGTACAGCCCGGTTTTGGCTGAAGACCGGTTCGGTCAGGTGGAGTTTTTTGGGGAGGTCAGGAATATCGGGGATAAAACATACCTTTACGGCGATGGCTGGCTTGCGCCGCCCCGAACCTGGATTTGCGGACTTAATTACAAATTTTAGAGAAAACAATAGATGATATTTAAAAAAACATATCCATTTGCAGCCATTGTCGGGCAGGAAGACTTAAAGCTTGCATTGCTTCTTAATGCGGTTAATCCGAAGATCGGCGGCCTTTTGATCAGGGGGGAAAAGGGGACTGCAAAATCGACTGCGGTGCGGGCGCTGGCAGATGTTTTGCCGGAGATCGAGGTCTTTGAAAATGATCCGTTCC
>CAZKDT010000303.1:0-4183 GCA_964551515.1 uncultured Desulfobacteraceae bacterium
CTGGTGTATCAAATGGTGATATTGAGCCGAATCCATAATTTATTGAGAACTTACTGTTTCTGTAAATAAATAGCTAATAATAATTCAATGAATTATAAAATTGACACGTCTGTTGCGGATAATTTATAAACTAAAATAACCGGAAATTTTAAAAGTGTTGGATCAAGATAATTTAACTTGCTTTGGCCCGCCCGAGTCGCCCACCATACCTCCTTTGATGTATTAAAGGGCGGGTCAGGGGAAAATTGTTAAATCCAAGGCAAAAAAGACAATTAAAATATTCACTATAAATTCAGGAAGATATTATTTCTTAGGTTTTGAGGATGTTAAAGGGTGAAAACAACAATGAGATGACAATGGAAAAATAAAACAATTACCTGCATTCAATGTGAACAGAGTTTGAATTTACAATCGATGATCAATTACGTTACGAGAAAATGAACTTTGACGAACACAGACGATGTTCAGTTTGCAGAAAAAATAAGGTAAGAACAACAGATTTTCAAGATATAACACATAACCGGAAAAGAAAATTTTATCGTTCCAAATTTAAAAATTAAGGGGGAGAAACCATGCGGAATTCAGACAAAATGTACCTTTCTAAATTGGCATCGGATCATGATTTAGAACTCTTTGACTTTGAAAATGTAAACGATTCTGATTTTGTTTATGGTAATAATACCGATCAATTTATGGATGAAGATATAAATGATCTGGAAGATCTGTTTTGGAAAAAGTAAACGATAAGGGGAGCTAAGGTAAACTGAAAATCAAAACCAGGGCCGGGAAACATCTTCTGAGAAAGGTAAATACCCTTACCAATGCCGTGGAAATGACTTTAGATCCCGGAGAAATGAATGTCATTTAGAAAAACCCTGAACAACGTGAAAATTATAATAATGAATCCAGAGTCTTATATTCCAGGCCAAAAGCTTCAGCAACACCTTTATGAGTTACTTTTCCTTTTATAATATTAATGCCTTTCGCTATTTCATGATTTTCCCTTGCCGTTTTTTCATACCCTTTTTCAGCAAGTTCCAGTGCATAGGGTAATGTTACATTGGCAAGTGCTTTTGTAGATGTATTTGAAACAGCTCCCGGCATATTTGCCACGCAATAATGTATAATGCCATCGATCTCAACTAACGGAAGTTAAAGTCTTTGTAGCAACATATTTAAAATTACGGAATAACTTATATAAAATTTTTGCAAATTTCTATATAAGAAAAAATCCCGCGGCACAAAAGTGCACGCGGGATTTTTATAGCAAAATACCAGTTGCGGTTATTTTTTGTCGTCGTCTTTTACCTCTTCGAAATCGGCATCCACAACATCCTCGTCAGACCCTGAGCGGCCCGGCTGTTCCGGTCCTCTTGCTGCACCTGCTCCGGCCTGCTGCTGATCTTCCTGTGAAGCCTTCTGATACATAGCTTCCGCCAATTTATGTGAAGCCTGTGTCAACTCTTCGCTTAGGCGTTTGATCTCTGTTACATCATCCCCTTCCATAGCTTTCTTAAGCGGTTCAATGGCAAGCTCAATTTTGCCTTTGGTTGCAGTATCAATCTTATCGCCAAGATCTTTTATCGATTTTTCAGTTGAATAGATAAGCGCATCTGCTGAGTTTCGGGCCTCAACCAGTTCCTTTTTCTTTTTATCGTCTTCAGCATGAAGCTCGGCGTCCTTTATCAAATTGTCAATTTCCTCTTTGGACAAGCCGCTGGAAGCCGTTATTTGTATAGATTGTTCTTTACCCGTTGCCATATCTTTTGCGGAAACGTTCACAATTCCGTTTGCATCGATATCAAATGTTACCTCGATTTGCGGCACACCTCTTGGCGCCGGGGGTATCCCCACAAGTTCGAAGCGTCCCAGAGTCTTGTTTCCGGCGGCCATCTCCCGTTCTCCCTGGAGCACATGGATAGATACAGCCGGCTGATTGTCGGCCGCTGTTGAAAAAATCTGGCTCTTTTTGGTCGGAATGGTTGTATTTTTCTCGATAAGTCGTGTCATGACACTACCCAGGGTCTCTATACCCAGAGAAAGAGGAGTAACATCAAGAAGAAGAACATCCTTTACGTCCCCTTTCAATACACCTCCCTGAATGGCAGCGCCGATGGCAACAACCTCATCCGGGTTAACCCCCTTGTGGGGCTCCTTGCCAAAAATTTTCTTGACGCGGTCCTGAACCGCTGGCATGCGCGTCATACCGCCAACAAGAATTACTTCATTAATGTCATTGGTGGTCAGTCCCGAATCCTTAAGTGCAATTCGACAGGGTTTTTCAAGTTTGTCGAGGAGGTCACTGATTAGCCCTTCAAGTTTTGCTCTCGTTATTTTTATATTAAGGTGCTTTGGACCGGCAGCATCGGCGGTAATAAATGGAAGATTAACATCCGTTTCCATGGAAGTGGACAGTTCCATTTTGGCTTTTTCAGCAGCTTCTTTCAGTCTCTGTAACGCCATTTTATCGTTCCTTATATCAATCCCATGGTCTTTTTTGAACTCGTCTGCCAGGTAATCGATCAGCCGAAGGTCGAAATCTTCACCACCGAGATGGGTATCACCATTTGTTGCTTTTACCTCAAAAACCCCATCGCCGATTTCGAGTATGGAGACATCAAATGTACCGCCACCCAGATCAAAAACAACAATTTTTTCTTCCTTTTTCTTGTCAAGGCCATATGCAAGTGATGCGGCAGTGGGTTCATTAATGATCCGTAACACATTAAGACCTGCGATTTTTCCGGCATCTTTGGTTGCCTGTCGCTGGCTGTCATTAAAATATGCAGGCACAGTTATAACCGCATCGGTAACTTTCTCTCCAAGATATTCCTCCGCCGTTTTTTTGATATTAGCCAAAATAAAGGATGATATCTCGGCCGGACTATTTAACTTGCCCCGCATATTTATTCTGACATCGCCATTTTCTGCCTGTTCAATCTTATAGGGAAGTATCTTAATGTCGTCCTGTACTTCTTTGGATGCATATTTACGACCGACAAGCCTTTTTACCCCAAAAACCGTATTCTCAGGGTTTGTGATTGATTGTCGTTTTGCGATTTGACCGACCAATCTCTCATTGCTGTCTGAAACGGCCACAATAGAAGGTGTTGTGCGCCCTCCCTCGGGGTTTGTGATAACTTTGGCCTCACTCCCCTCCATAACCGCCACACATGAATTTGTAGTGCCGAGATCGATTCCAATGATTTTACTCATTTGTTTTCCTCCTTACCTTATATATAAATATATAAACTTTTTTATTTTCTATTTTTCTTGAGTCTGGTTTTCTTGGTTTTCTGACTCTGTTTTTTTTGATACAACAACCATGGCAGGTCTGAGCAATCGGTCACCTATCATGTAGCCTTTCTCAAGCTCATTTAAAATAGTTTTTTCAGGATGGTCATCTGACTCTTCTTGCATAACCGCCTGGTGTATAGCGGGATCAAAAGTTTTCCCCAAAGACTCAAACGGTTTTACGCCGAACTGCTCAAAAATTTTCAGTATTTCCTTGAGAGTCATGTTTACACCTTCCACCAGAGAGCTGTTTGAGTGATCATGATCACTTGAAGATTCTATGGCACGGTCAAGATTATCGATCACGGGAAGCATGGCCTTTGCAAAACTTTCATTGGCAAATTTCCTGAAGTCATTCATTTCGCGTGCCGCACGCTTCTTGTAGTTTTCAAACTCAGCGGAAACTCTCATAAAACGATCATGGAAATCTTTTGATTCCTGTTCCATAGATTCAAGTCTTGCTTCCATTACTTTTAATGGATCATCAGCCTTTTCTTTGTTTTTTTTGCCTGAATGGATTTCTTTGGAAATTTTCTTTTGTTTACCGTTTTCTTCGATTTTCTTTTTTTTTGCTCCCATCATCTGAAGCTTTCTCCTAATTTCTTTAGATATTTACTGCCCGATTTTTCATAAAATACGGGCTAATACCACAACATTCTTAAAAAAATAAGACTGTCTGGCATATTGTCAAGGCAGAAAAAAGAATTTTAGATTTTGAATTCTGAATTTAATGATTGAAATTTGTCGATTTTAAATATGACGGATGAGAATTGGCGAGAGATGTGGTCTATCATTACTATTAGTGCTTGAATGAAAACTGTCTTTTCCTTAGGAGCGTAGCCCCTACCCTCTCTCCAAGGCGTAGGCTCTACGAGCCGGAGGCTGGCCT
>CAZKDT010000304.1:0-4176 GCA_964551515.1 uncultured Desulfobacteraceae bacterium
ATAATACGGAATCAAAGCACGGGAGAAATACAGAGCCCTGCCGCTTTTTGAGAAAACTAATTTGACTCGATCCGGATTTTCGGCTTCTTTTGAATCGATTTTTTTCGCCAGCGTAGTTACCTGAACATTTGAAGATTTAAACGGAAGAATAAGTTCTGTTAGCATATCCGGTTCCAGAGTGGGTTCGTCACCCTGTATATTGACCACAACAGCATCTTCCGGCATGTTAAGCAGTTCTGCGGCTTCAAGAACCCGGTCCGTACCGCTTAAGTGATCGTTTCTTGTTTTAATTGCCGGCACGTTCAGATTTTTTGCTGCCGAAATAATTCGGTTGTCGTCGGTGGCCAGGATGGTCTTGGAAAGTTGCGGGCAGCGGCTGGCCCGTTTAAAAACATGCCAGAACATGGGTTTTCCCAAAATTTCTGCCAGCGGTTTGCCCGGAAAACGTGTAGACCCATAACGTGCGGGTATAATCCCGTAACATTTTGGAAGATTAGTCATGATGGAGTTTTCCCTGTCTTTTTGCACGTACTATTGAGTAACTTCTCAATAAGGCGGCAAGCTTTGGCCGTACCGCCCTGCCGGTTTTTCACATACATAAAAGCTGCGTTACATACTTTTTCCCGGGGCGTTGCTTTTTCTATGCTCTTTATAAGAAAGTTCGAAACTTCTTTCCAGTTTGTCGCTACGTGAACAAGACCCTGTTCCACGATTTCCCGTCCTACCCATGCGAAGTTTTTCCATGAGGGGCCGATGACGGGTATGACTCCACAGGTGAGCGGCTCCAAAAAATTCTGACCGCCCAGAGGCGCAAGACTCCCTCCTACGAATGCGCCTTTTGACAGTTTATAGGCTGAAGACAGTTCTCCAAAAGCATCCCAAAGAATAACTGTACCTTCAGGGACTTGTTTTTCAATTTGAGACCGTAATATCCATGGTACCGCTATACGATCCAAGGTCTCTTTCCAATATGCTAAACGGTACATATGCCGTGGAAACAGCCCAATAACTGCATGGGGACACCTGCGACGAATATCAAGTATGATTTTTTTGATTACCGGTTCTTCCTCTTGTCTGGTGGATCCAAGGACAAGGAAAGGTGTTCCGGACCGCATAATTTTTCCAAGATCTTTTTCTGTTTCGAGTCCGTGATTAATATTGCCGATATTGTCGAACTTGATATTCGACATCACTTCTACATGTTCTTTGCCGAATATCGTGGCGAATCGTTTGGCGTCGCTTTTTGAGATTCCAAGAATTTTATCCGGTCCGATCAACCGCCAAAAGGATGGCCAGATGAGATACCTGGCCAGACTCCTGGCGGTGATCCTACCGTTAATAATAAGGGTGTTGCAGCCATGTTTTTTCAAGGCGGATAGGAGACCCGGCCAAATTTCTGATTCCAAAAGAACCATTACACGCGGGCGGATGGTTTTTACTGCTGTTTCCATGATGGAAGGTTTATCAAACGGGAAATAGGCCGAGTATGCGTTCACGCCTCTTTGGTTCGGGGAGATATCAGCAATGGCTCGATTCAGGATAGCCAATCCCTGGCTGGTGTTTGATGTTACGATAACCTTGACGGGTTTAGGGGGATGTAATTTTTTAAGGATTGACCACACCAGATAGGATTCGCCGGAAGAGGCAGCTTGAATCCACAGATTCGCCCTATTCAATGCCATTTGCTGAAGGGTCCGCTGACTAAATCCATCGGCAAGACGTGGGTTCAATCGAAGTGCAGGGATAATTAGATGCCAAACCAGGTTATAAAGATATAGAGCAGCTTTGAGTGTTATATTTTTCGACACCGTGGAGTTTTGCCTCTACAGAATATTCATGAAGAAAGAATGTTTTTAATTTTATTAAATCAAAATCAATAAATTAAATACTACACCTTTTAAATTCTTGGATCATTTTTTAACATATTATCAAAATATTTAATCGTTTTTATTAATCCTTCTTCTATCTCGATTTTTGGGAACCAATCCAATTCTTTTTTTGCAAGGGTAATATCAGGTTTTCTTTGCTTTGGATCATCTGTGGGAAGTTTTTCGTATATGATCTTTGATTTAGATCCGGAAATTTCGATTATTTTTTTTGCCAACTCCAGAATTGTTAATTCCGTTGGATTTCCCATATTTACAGGCCCGGGTAAATGGTCGCCGGAGTTCATTAAACGAATCATACCCTCAATCATGTCATCAACGTAACAAAATGATCTTGTTTGAGATCCATCTCCGTAAATTGTTATTGGGACTTCTTTAAGGGCTTGAATAATAAAATTTGAAACAACCCTTCCGTCATTGGGATGCATTCGTGGTCCGTAAGTATTAAATATCCTGGCCACTTTTATTTTTAAATTATGCTGACGATGGTAATCAAAGAATAAGGTCTCTGCGCATCTTTTGCCTTCGTCATAACAGGATCGCACACCGATTGGGTTTACCTTTCCCCAATACTCTTCCGGCTGTGGATGCACATCGGGATCTCCATAAACTTCGCTCGTGGAAGCCTGCAAGATTTTTGCTTTAACCCGTTTTGCCAGTCCCAGCATATTGATGGACCCGTGTACGCATGTTTTAGTCGTCTGAACCGGATCAAACTGATAATGTATTGGCGAAGCCGGGCAGGCCAGATTATAGATCTCATCTACCTCCAGATAAAGGGGGAAGGTGACATCATGACGGAGAAATTCAAAACTTGGATGATTGTGTAAATTGGCGATGTTTTGCTTGGTTCCTGAAAAGCAGTTATCAACGCACAACACTTCATTTTCTTTTTGAACCAATCGTTCACAAAGGTGAGATCCTAAAAAACCACATCCTCCGGTAACAAGAATTCTTTTGCTAAGATGCATAATTAAATGTCTCGGAAATTCTACAATTTATTGAAAATACAGCTTTATTGGGTTCTATAAAACCTGGTCCTTAGGGCCAGGTCAGAGTTCTATGGCTCTGCCTGTATAAATCACCCGGAGTGCTGGAGTACTGGAGTAGGCGAAGCCCCTGATTTGTTTTCAACTCTTTTTTACAATAAAAACATAAAAATACTACTCCACTATATATAAGAATGATAAAATTTCAAACCTTTTTGTTGGAGGCATAATCGGGGTATTTAATTAGTAAAGTGTATATCCGTTAAAATACTTGAAAATTCTACGCCGATCCCTTATAAGAGAAACATTATAACTAAATTGAGCGATTGTCGAGGTTTTCGCAGATACAAGGAAGATAGCGTTCCGCTATAGTCAACTATGCGGGACGGCATCTGACGCAGTAGATGTGGTAAGATCGGCAAGCCCGCAGGGTTTCAAATTTTAAAAATATAAATCAAGATAATTCATTAAAAATAATAGATAGTTTAGTACCTTTTAAAATTTGAAACGCTCAGCTTAGGTTAAAGTAAAGGAGGAGATTAATGGCCATAAGCAAAGAACTGCTGAATATTCTTGCCTGTCCGAAATGTAAAGGCGACATATACTTAAATGATACACAAGATGGACTTATATGTGATGCCTGTAAGCTTTTATATGAAATAAAGGATGACATTCCGATTATGCTGATTGATGAGGCCAAACCTTTAGAAGGTTAGCCTGACGATTATGAGCCGACCTCAAACGCCAAAGCATGCTAAGCTGGTAATAGGGTTTTTCCTTAAAGAAAAAGACCTGGTTGTTCCTGTGGTAAAAGCACTTATAGAAAAATTTGGTCCTGTTGATATCGTAAGTTCATGGTTCCCATTTAATTTTACCACATATTATGAACCAGAGATGGGGAAACCGCTTTTCAGGCGGATGCTTGCATTTGAAACGCTGATCAAGCAGAGCGCCCTATCAGAGATAAAGCGAATTACCAACGATCTTGAGCTGAAGTATTTAAAAAACAGCAAAAGAATGGTCAATTTGGATCCGGGTTACATGTTGCGGGAAAGGTTTGTGCTTGCCACCGGCAAGAATTTCAGTCACAGGATATATATCGGACAACGTATTTATGCCGATCTAACCCTGATTTATGTCAAAGGTCAGTTTATAAAATTACCATGGACATATCCGGATTATTCGGAGCAAAACATGTTGATTTATCTTAAACGGGTAAGGAATAAATATGTGATCGATTTGAAACAGACGGTTTCGTAAAAAGCCCAACTTCTGCGTTGTGCTGCATTTCGTAATCATTC
>CAZKDT010000305.1:0-4175 GCA_964551515.1 uncultured Desulfobacteraceae bacterium
TAGTGGTTGACCGAAAAGTCTGAAACCTTTATGCCCTCAACAATCTCCTTGGAATTGTTGTGCATGAAGATTTTAAGTTTCAGTCTGTTTTCAGTGTTTTTTCTTGAAAATTCAACATATTTAACTTGCATTAACTAGCTAAATATATTATACTTTTCTTGTTTTTAGGGTGTAGCTCAGCACTGCAAGTTATGCTTAATCTTCAACAATCTTCCTTTAAAAAAGAGAGCCATGAGACAAACACATAATCCTCAAATAAAGTTTGGTGAAACCCCAATTTCTGAAATTAATATAGACCTTACAACTCGCGATGATATTCCGCCGCTATTGCTGGGGTTACAGTACATCTATATCAATACTGAAATACGGGATCAAGTATTCTCCGTCCTTGAGGAGACAATTTCTCCTGACAGGAGCCATAATGACGGCCGCCCCGGTATGAATTTATGGAAAATCCTTGTCCTTGGCGTGTTGCGATTAAATCTAAACTGGGATTATGATCGCCTTCAAGAGATGGCAAATAATCATAAAATTATACGTCAAATGCTCGGACATGGTTTCATTGATAATGATCATACCTACAAGCTTCAAACTCTCAAGGATAATGTTTGCTTGTTGACACCTGAAACTTTAAACAAAATCAATGAAATTGTGGTTAAAGCCGGGCACAAACTTGTAAAAAAAAAAGATGATGAAACATTGGAAGGAAGATGTGATTCGTTTGTAGTTGAAACAAACGTCCATTATCCCACCGATATAAATTTACTTTACGATGCCATCCGCAAAGTCATCACACTCGTTGCAGCATTATGCATAATATTAGATATTTCCGACTGGAGGCAAAGTAAGCACAATCTTAAAACTATAAAAAGGCTTTTCCGAAAAGCTCAACAGCTAAAACGATCAACATCAAAAAAACCTGAAAAAATGGAATTGCGAGAAATACAGATCATCGAAGCCCATCAAGAATATATTAACAACGTGCAAGAATTTTTAGCCAGAGCTCGTACCACAATAGAAAAAATTGATTTGAGCTCTCTTTCACTCGACGTTAAAGTCCTTCAGATTTCTGTGAGAATCATGGAGATTCAGGGTTATATGCAACATGCTGAAAGACAAATTGATCAAATCAGCAGACGTGTCGTAGAAGGTAAAATGATACCTCATGCTGAAAAAGTATTTTCAATTTTTCAAGAGCATACAGAGTGGATCAGTAAAGGTAAAGCTGGCGTTCCCGTTGAACTCGGTTTAAAAGTATGTGTTCTTGAAGACCAGCATGGCTTTATTTTACAGCACAAGGTCATGCGAAAACAAACAGATAATCAGGTTGCGGTTTCCATGGTGGAACAAACCCTTGAGATTTTTCCCGAACTGAACTCATGTAGCTTTGACAAGGGGTTTCATTCACCTACCAATCAACAAAAATTACGAAACATCTTGAATACCGTTGTCCTTCCCAAGAAAGGAAGACTGTCCAAAGCCGATAAAGAAAGAGAATATTCTAAAGATTTTATCAACAAGCGACATCAACATTCAGCAATAGAATCTGCAATTAATGCCTTAGAAGTACATGGCTTGGATATGTGCCCTGACCATGGCATAAACGGCTTTGAGCGTTATGTTTCTATGGCGGTTCTGGCCCGAAACATTCAACAGTTGGGAGTAAAACTCCGCCAGGTTGAATTAAAAAGACAGCGAAAAAAGAAACTCCAAAAAGCAGCCTGATTTACAAAACATACTCTATTGACTTTTTACTTTTACTGGAGAGGTGCGTCTGAAATCTGCCTCAAATCTAAATTTATTGGTCATGCGTGGCCAAAAGACTTACTGCTCAAACTAAGCGGGTCAATTTTACAGGAAAACCCAAATTGCCGATTGCTCCCAGACAGGGTTTTCGGTCTGGCACTAAATAAGCTTACTCGATCTCATTGATCACCCCCTCTGCCAGTTCATCCGGTATATAAATAACCCGGCCGTCATTTAATTGATAGGCTGTTCCGAGCTTCAATCCTTCATCACCGCCAATTTTCCGGTTGGTAACCTTCTTGACCTTGATCTCTTTTCCTTTTTTGGTAATGATACGCCACTGATCCTTTACTTTTTTCATAATTGTGATCTCGCTTTCCGGATTGAAAAAATCGAGGACCTGATAGGTGGCCATAAGGGAGAGGAGCAGGGCCACAATAAAAACAAGCGCCACATCAAAAAGATTTGCTACACCAAGCAAAGGATCTTCCTGTTTTGCTTTTCCCAAATGTGTTGGCCGGCGCTTAGTTATGTATTTCATTTTATAATCCCCCATTCACCACTGTATTCTACTTCTCACAAGTATGCTGCATCATCGCTTCTGTAATCAGGTTTATATGACGCATATCTTCGGTGACCCAGCGTTCTTTGACGACGGAAAAGAAATGGGCTGTGATGCCAAGGGCCAGACCCACAACTGTGGTCGTAAAAGCCAGAATAAGGCTGGATGAAAGCTGAGCCATATCTCCCTGGGTCAGACCGGCCAGACCGGTTCCCATGGGAATCAGGGTTCCCATAAGCCCCAGACTCGGGCCTACGCGAACGATAAGACGTATCTTGTCAACCTCCCTTGCAAGTGAATGTTCTTTGCGTTGATTCAGATCTTCTACTTTTTCATCACGGAATAAAATGTCACCATGAACAATATCGTTTAGTTCCTTGGCATAGGTTGTAACATGAAAAGGCAGATTTTCAGCTATTTCGGCCGGCAATTGCTCTGTTTTTTGAATAACCTCCATAAAATCCGCCAGGTGTCTGTCGGAACGGGAATGTTTTCGTTTTACCAGTTCGGCAAAAAAACCTCCGGCATACAGCATAAGCCAGAGACAGAGACAAATAAGCAGGATTACTACAGGGTAAAGCAGGGCGGTTGAAATCGTGTACAGAATGGTTTGAAACGCGGGAAAGATATTCACTTATTTTCTCCTTTTGTAAAATAGCTCTTTATGTATCCGGCACCCACCAGAATAAACACAATAGATCCTAAAATTGCCGTATTAAAATGGTTAATCTGGTTTATTGGACTGTTGGAAACGGCCATGGCAAAGGCCGCCTCTAATTCCGGGTAAATTGGAGCAATGATAACCGTAAAAAGAAAATAAAGAGCAACGAAAATCATGGACAGACCCAGGAAAGAATTTCCGGAACCGATTTTATGGCGAAACGGGAAAATAACCCCCGCTGTAACAATAATTATGCCGCTGAAAAGGGCAAAGAGTGTAAAAGTGGTTAAAAGGGGTGATAAATCAAAAAGTGAATAGGCAAGGGTCAAGTTAAGCAGAATCACTGTGGCGCATACCGGACATGGTATAATAAGCAGCAGACTGGTACTGAATGGGAGATTTTTTTGCTTTTCAGGGTTTTTAAAGAGCAGTTTTGTGCCCCAGATAAGAAGCCCAAAAGCAATTGCCAGGTGAAGCAGCATACCGTACTGGAGCATATTTACAAACTGATCCAGATAATTTAACAAATTAAAATGGGTAATCACGTAATAGAGGCAGAAAAAAAGGAGCAGATAGACAAGAAGGCTTCCCCCTATAAAGACAATCCTTTTGCCTATTGAGACGGTTTTGTTGTATATCTGGGCGGCCAGTCCCAATCCAACTTTAATTCCAAAGACCGAAAAAGCTACGAGAACACCGGTTATCCAGAGTTGTTTAAACATTTTCATTTACCTCACCGTATGCGATCATGGTGTATTTATGTCGTGATCGCCGGTTTTTAATCCACTCAACATAAGAAATTTTCATTTCGCTTAAATATTTAATGCCGACGGTAGTCTGGAATTTCGGTCCCGGCTGATAATCCTTGCCTTTGGTATCCTCGGCTACGGGATCGGCCCAGTAGCCGTTGGAGTAACAGGAGAGGTTAGCCGGCCGCCCTTTTCGGGCGGCAAAAGGATAAAGATCGAAATTCCACTCGATGCCGGTGGTTTCGTAGTTACCGGCATTGAAGTAGGTCAACGGATAGCCATGGCTGCGATCTATTTCAATCTTGTCTTCGTAGTCCATATAGTAACCGGCCAACCGGAGATGGAGATAATCGGTATCATATTTTATCCCCGCTTCATCTCCTCGTAATTGCCGAAGATTTTAGCTTTTACGGTTTCCGTTTCATAGCGCAGGTCGGCGAAATGTTTGAAATGTTCC
>CAZKDT010000306.1:0-4146 GCA_964551515.1 uncultured Desulfobacteraceae bacterium
CAGTATTGTTCGCTTCGTACAAGAGCGAAGATTATTCCCAGTATCCGATTATCCTTGCGTTTGCCATCTGTAAATACACGGATCGGCGCGAGCCCGCGCAGCACGGGCGTCGGCGCCACTGAATGAAATTCGGCGTGTTACTACAAAATCGGGGTTGTTTTAGCTGCGTTTTTCCAGGTGGATGATCTGCTTGGGAGGCTTGATCTTTAACAAATTAAGGGTATTACGTGTGTCGGGGGAAATTTCGTTGCGCGCCAGGAAGCGAAATTTTAAATTAAAAAATTCTGATACCTGCAACTTGTCCAGATCGCGCCGGATCTTATGCCAGGGTTTGCCGCAGGACAGCTCGGCGACGCGTTCGATCAAAAGCGCCAGCATGTTGATTACAACATTATTTTTTCGACTTTGCGGCTATAATTTGCAAATTATTCTGACCGCTGATATGTGAATAGTCAGTTTTTTAATGTAAGGAATTCACAATGAATTTTTGATTGGCACCGGTGAAAAAGGAAAAGTTGGGAAGGATAAACTCTAGACCAATAGACATCTTCCTTCCCAACTTCCAAACAGGATATAAAATATCCAATACCAATTCAATAACACATATTCTGACATCTGGGAATACAAAGCTGTATTTTCAAACATAAATTTCCAAGATTATATCGGGGAAAAATGCATCATCTGCGGGAGCAAAGACTGTTATACCCCCATTAAAGAATATTATCGTTATGCGATTGGCCTGTTCCCATTTAAAAAGGACAGGGTCCCGGTGGCCCGATTTTTATGCAACACAACCGGAAGAACATTCTCCCTGTTGCCCCACCAACTGATTCCTTATTGCCAATATACGGTTGATGCCGTGGTTGGTACTTTACTCAAAGTATATGATTTTCAGCAGACAGGACAAGCAGGTTATTATGGCGCCAGTCTCGAACTTGATCCCGATTGTTCCGTGACGCCATATTTGATCCAGACCTGGGCAGTGTTGTTTCTGTCCGGATTGATGCGGGGGCATCATGCTCTCTGTGAAAAATTTTCTTTACAGGTGTCAACTATGCCTGAGCCAGGGGATACAATCAAAACGATTTATCTGTATCTTCAAAGTATCAGCGATTTTGACAGCCCTGATCGACAAAGCGTGGAACCGGCTATACGTTATTATTTCAACCAAACTGGAAAATGTTTATTTGGAAGAACATCCTGCGACCGCATTCGCCCTCCTTAAAATAAAATATGTGCCGGGCCGGAAAAGTCCTTTAATCCGTTGACCAGGGTATATCCCGGGAATGAGAATAATATTTTTAGGTATATTTTGACACAGGATTGATAACACCTTTTTTTTCAATGGGTTAAGTTGCCGACAATAATAACGTTTTTTCGGCAATAATCACAATACAGGAGGTGTTATGGACAACGAAACCCGTGAACAAATTGCTTTGATCCGTTACAAGTTGATCAGTCCGGTGTTGGCAGAGCCGGGAAGAGTACAAAATGAGTACTTTCGTGCCCAGGCCGCCAAACGCCATGGATTTCCACGCTATGGCAGCCGGAAGGTCAAAATATCCACCCTGAAGTCCTGGCTTAAAGCATACAGAAAAAGTGGTTTTGAAGGCTTGAAACCCAAAATCAGAAGCGATAAAGGGCGGCCGAGAAAAGCCGGCCCGCAACTGATGGATGCCATCAGGGTTAAATGTAAAGCTTATCCTTACATTACCGTAAAACGGCTTCATGAAAGGCTCACGGAAGAAAACCTGATCGGAACTCCGCCCATCCATTATAATACGCTGCTGCGAATCGTTAAGGAAGAGCGGTTATTAAATTTTGGGGGCAACCGCCGGGACAAACGGAAGTGTTTTGAGACCGATCATGTGAACTGCCTTTGGATGTGTGACTTCATGCACGGTCCTCAGGTAACCCTGAACCGGAAGACATATAAGGCCATATTGTGTGCCATCATAGATGACCATAGCCGCATGATCGTAGGGCATGCTTTTGCCCCAACGGAAACGGTTTTGTCATTGACGCTGGTATTAAAAGAGGCCTTTCAGACTTTTGGATTCCCCGAGCGGTTCTATGTTGACAATGGCGCATCTTTCAGTTCCGATTTTCTGGCCAAAAGCTGTGCTCTATCGGGCATATCACTGATTCATTCCAAACCCTATGACTCCCCTTCACGTGGTAAAATAGAAAGGTTCTTCCGAACGGTCAGATTGCGATTTTTATCAACCATCACTGAAAAACCGACATTGGAAGAGCTTAATGAAGCTTTCTGCCTCTGGCTGCATGATGATTATCATCATAAACTGCACGCCGGTATAAACGAACGGCCCATTGACCGCTACCATCGTTCATGCAGCCACACCAATATAACCCGGCCCACAAAGGCGGAACTGGACGAAATATTTCTTGTCCGGCATGAGCGGGTGGCAAACAATGATGCAACCATCAGTTTTAAAGGATATATTTATGAAGTCCCCACCGCCTACATAAGACAACGTGTCGATATCCGTCATCCAGTAGATGCCGATCAGGAACTTTATCTTTATGACAAAGACATCCGGGTCGGACGTCTCAAATTCGTTGACAAACGGCAAAATGCAAGGACTTTCAAGCCCCATCAATCCCAAAGTGCCATATCCTATGCCAACGGGAGGGTAAAAAAATGAAAGATCTTCTGGCCTGGTTCGGCTTTAAACACTATCCTTTTGACAAGGAGATTAAAACCGCTGATGTCGTTGATACGCCGGTGCTCAAGGAAACCCTTGCCCGACTGGGATACATGAAACGCAGGGGCGGCATCATGTTGCTGACAGGGGACCCCGGAGTGGGTAAAACAATCGCGACAAGGCGTTTTGCCGACACCCTCAATGAAAACCTTTTCAAGATCATTTATACGCCTTTGAGTACCCTGAACCGAAGTGATATCCTCCGGCATATCAATTCATTATTGGGATTGCAAAATCGGTTTACCAAAAGTGCAAATTATCAACAGATCCAGAAAGAACTGCTGGATTGCAAAGAGCAGCGGGGACGAACTGTGGTCCTGATCATTGATGAAGCGCATCTGCTCAAACAGGGGCCCCTTGAAGAAATCCGGCTGTTGACCAACTTCAAGATGGATTCCTTTGATCCTTTTCTGTTGATTTTATCAGGTCAATCCGATTTAAAGCGCATGATGGATTATGCCGTTATGGAGCCGCTGAATCAAAGGATCCGGATGCGGTACCACATGACGGGATTATCGGAAAAAGGTACCATCAATTATATTTCTTCCCGCCTCAAGTGGGCCGGATGTACAGCGCCCATATTCAGCGATGATGCTTTGGCGGCTGTACGGGAATACTCGTATGGTTTTCCAAGACTGATCGGAAACATTTGTGAAGAAGCCCTGACCTATGCCATGTTTTGCGACAAAAAAACGGTGGACGCAGACATGATTTTAAAAATCAAGACCACCGAGGACTTGTCTGTGAAATAACAGTTTCGGTGAAACGGAGTCAGGATATCCTGGGGAGGAAACCTGACAAGGGATAGCCGGAAGCAGGTAGCATTGAATAATGCGACCGGGGGAAGTGGGGAAATCCTGCTTCCCCTTTCTTTATTATTCAAGCTTTCCTGCCCATGCCTGAAAAAACCCACTACGGATGAGTGCAGCGAATCCGTTATGATAAGTGGTCGGTATAATTTTGTAAAAAACTGTTAAACGCTAATATGCTTTTGAGAATAAAAAAAGTTTGGGAGTATGTTCCGATCAGAATAATGGACTCACCAGCTTAAAGCACAAAATTCCAATCAACAGCGCAATCGCATGTTACTGCATAAAGCCAAGGCTTCACCACTGGCTGTGATGCAAACCCCGGTAGATAAGCAACAACGACAGATGCAGAAAAAGAAACTGACAACATTTAAACAATCGCGAATTGTTCAGGATGTCAATCAGCCCAAAATCGAACAATTGCATGCCATCATCGATTATCATCGGTTGAATCCGGATACTGTTGCGCTGGCTCGTGCCGAGTCTTACATCAAGCACTTTGAGCAGAAGGCCATTTATAAATCTGTAAAAATATTTTTGAAAGCGGTAAAACGTGATCCGAACCGGAAGAATCTGCACTATTTTTTTGGTATTCTCAAAAATGTACAAAA
>CAZKDT010000307.1:0-4124 GCA_964551515.1 uncultured Desulfobacteraceae bacterium
AGCAATTATGGCCTTGCGTTATTTTGATGAAGAGATGCCGCTGTTACATATTATTGCTGCAGGTTCATTGGTGGAATTTACTCTTGAATCTGAAAATTTTCGTGTGCCTGTAGGACGAATTCAATATGTGTATCTTTTTCCAATGTCCTTTGGTGAATTTATTGAGGCAACAGGAGAAAAAGAGCTTCGTAATTATATTTGTGATCACAAAAAATTGCAGATGCTTCCGGAGTCTTTACATGTAAAACTTAATGAATACATACGCAAATATTTCATCCTCGGTGGTATGCCTGCTGTAGTAAGCGAATATTGTGAGACAGGAGATATTATCGCCTGTCAAAGAATACAACGCGCAATAATTGATACATATCAGGATGATTTTGGGAAATATTCCAAAAAATTAAAGCATCGGTATCTTAATAAAATATACAATGCGGTCCCTAAAATGGTAGGACGAAAATTTATTTATGCACGTGTTGATAAGACAATTAAATCCAGAGAATTAAAAGAAGCCCTTGAATTACTTGAAATGGCGGGTGTCGTACGGAAAATAAAACGTACAAGTGGCGCCGGTCTGCCATTGGAAGCAGGAGTAAAGGAGGCTTTTTTTAAAGTGCTTTTTCTGGATGTTGGATTATTACATTCTGCAAGTGGAATATATACAGATACCGTGAAGGCAAAAGATTTTACTGTTTTATTTAACGGTGCAGTCGCTGAACAGTTTGTCGGGCAGGAACTTTTGACGTATCAGAATCCTTATAGCAAGCCTATGTTATATTACTGGGCTCGTGAAGCAAAAAACAGTAATGCAGAGCTGGATTACATAATTCAAAAAGAGGGAAGTGTAATACCAATTGAAGTAAAATCAGGTTCTATTGGTAGAATGAAAAGTATGCGCATGTTCATGGAAAAATACCAGGTGCAGCAAGGGATAAAAATATCTCAGGCACCTTATGATTCGGGAAATAAAATTATTTCGTTACCTTTATACGCGCTTGAAGGATTTATGAGAAATTAAAAAGGAGAACATGTATCCCTTTCAGGATGGAATCCTCGCCATCGTGAAACGTATAGACGCTCCATTCTATCTAACAGAGGTGGTACCGCTTTAAACAGGCATTATAGTCCTGTTTGGTATTCAAACGACCTTGATTTATTTGTCAACAGAGATCCCGAAGTTCTCCAATTGGACAGATCGGTTGTATACTGAAATGGATCTTGAGAGCAGGCGTGGTTCTTTTGCCCTACGTACTGATCTGGAAAGCCAGGTAAAAGAACAACCATTCAATATTTTGAATCAATTCTTATTTGTTACAAATTATCATTTGAATTGACAATTTGTAACAAATGTGGTTATTTTTTAATTATGATAAAACGTGAAGCAGCCAATATACTGATCGATCTGTCTAAAGGATATTATATAGTTGTGGTCACCGGTCCCCGCCAGTCCGGCAAGACCACCCTGGTGCAACAGGTTTTCAGCGACATGAAGTATGTTTCCTTGGAAGATCCGGATGAAAGGGAGTTTGCCGAAGAGGATCCAAGACGGTTTATCTCACGCTTTCATGAAGGGGCCGTACTTGATGAAGTACAGCGTTGTCCGGAGATCTTGTCCTATCTGCAATCCCGTGTTGATGCAGATCGCCGGCCCGGTCAGTTTATTTTGACCGGTTCGCAGCAATTCGGACTTCTGACAGGAATTACACAGAGTCTCGCTGGTCGTTCCGGCTTATTAGAACTTTTGCCTTTTTCTTTCAAAGAATTGTTGAATTCACCAGGCGCTCCGGCCGACATAGATGAGCTTTTATATAAAGGTCTTTATCCACCGCTGTATGACAGAGAGGTTACTCCTGCAAGCTGGTACAGAAGTTACATGCAGACCTATGTCGAAAGAGATGTGCGGCAGTTGATTAACATTAGAGACCTTAGTACTTTTCAGAGGTTCATAAGGATGTGCGCCGCACGGGTGGGACAACTGTTAAATTTGAGTAGTCTGGCAAATGATTGTGGTATTACTCACAATACAGCGAAAGCCTGGATATCTGTTTTGGAGGCAAGTTACATTATATTTCTTTTATTGCCTCATTATCGGAATTACAACAAACGTTTGGTTAAAACTCCAAAACTCTACTTCTACGACAGCGGCTTTGCTGCCTGGTTGTTAGGCATTCGGGATGTAGATCAACTTTCTATTCACGCTTTACGTGGTTCACTCTTTGAGAGTTGGGTTATTACTGAGCTTGTTAAAGGGCGCTACAATCGTGGGCTTGAATCCAATCTCTATTTCTGGCGTGACCATACAGGAAATGAGGTTGATGTCATTGTTGAACAGGGAACAAGACTGCTGCCGATTGAAATTAAATCCGGTCAGACCCTAACACAGGATGCATTTATTGGATTGCGGAAGTGGTTATCGTTGGCTGGTGATGATGCCGGCAACGCTCACCTGTGCTTTGGGGGAAATGAAGGGTATGAACGTTCCGGGGTAACAGTACTCCCGTGGAAACAGGTAAGTGACCTGGCGATGGATATATAAAGGAAATCATCGGCAACTGATCACAATTACGCTTTTTGTTATTTCCATCATGTACTCCGGGAGGATAATTGATAAGGTTTTTTCGGTAAAGAGTCAGGAGGATCTCTCTACAAGCCATGCCTTTAAGACGGTCATTGGGTTGCACCCAGTTCTCTCCGAGGCGTAGGCTCTACGAACCGGAGACCATTTTGGGCAAAGGATTTTAGAAATGTGGGTACGCCCTTTGGTCCAATGTTGATCAATGGTGGATTGAATAAATTGTATATCGGTGTTGGTGATGGTCCTTTTTCTGATAGTCAGTGGCAACATAACCATTGTATATCAGAAAAGGGATTTGGCTTCCAGCTCGTAGAGCCTACAGCTCAGAGAGACGCCAGAGGAAATAAAAAAAAAGTGAGAAAAGTTTTTGGCAACGGAGATTTAACCAGAAAATCGGTTGAGAAATGGGCCTGCCTCGCCCGCCCCGTAGGTCCGGAAGATCGTATTTGGATAGCTCCGGTAGATGGTACTTGGGTTGAAATGAAAAATTGTGGGTTGAAAATCGGCGTTATTTTAGCCCCTTGGACTTATTAAATTATCTCAAGATATGGAACAAAAATGGGATTAAAATTCCATCTGTATACACAGCGATTTTCATAACCCCAGGTGGCGCCGTTCTTATAGGGGTTCAGAATAGTGGAAAACTTTGTGGCGTTCATTTAGGTAAAGAAACTCTTCAAAAGTGGACCAACCAGATTTCAGGAACAGCGCAACGTGAAGAACGCTGGGAATATCCACTCGACGCATTGCGTGAAATTGTTGTAAACATGATTGTTCATAGGGATTACATGTCCTCAAACGATTCCGTTATAAAAGTTTTTGATGACCATATCGAATTTTTTAATCCTGGGAGTCTTCCTGATGGATTAACCGTAGATCAATTGATTAGAGGAGACTATTCTCCTTCTATTCGAAATAAGCAGATAGCAACCGTATTTAAGGAGGCTGGAATAATCGAAAAATATGGATCGGGTATTAAAAGAGTTCTCGAAGCCTTTAACAAGTACGATTTACCCCAACCTGTTTTTGAAGAAATCCAGAATGGTTTCAAAGTATCGGTTTTCAAAACCACCCAGAAAACCACCCAGAAAACCCAAACGCGTGATCAAATATTAGTGCTTTTGAGTAGAAACCCAAAAATGACACGAAAAGATCTTGCAATAGCTCTCGAAAAAAGCCCGAATACAGTTAAAGGGCATATAGCAAAATTAAAGACTGATGGGCAATTAAAACGAATTGGAAGTGATCGAAATGGATATTGGGAAATAATTTCGACCGATTAATAATTATACAGTGGAGGGCAAAGATTCCGGAATTATCGACCTGGTTCTTGTTGGAAATATTGATCAATATCATCTCAACGATTTGAGCAGAAAAACTGAACGCCATATCAAGAGGAAAATCCGTTCCCTGGTCCTGAGCCAGGATGAGTACAAAGAATTCGAACCCAAGTTAAAAAAATTACCGAGCATATTGATCTGGGAAGCAAAATAAGAGTAAACTTATGGCCACTATCAGTTCACAAGGCTTCAAACGGTACTTTGCCAAC
>CAZKDT010000308.1:0-4119 GCA_964551515.1 uncultured Desulfobacteraceae bacterium
CGGATAGCCGATGATTACAAAATTTGCACGCCTTGAATTTGAACTTTTTACGAGACCGTCTAAATCGAACTTTTTACGAGTTTATCAATTTTATATCTTGTAATTTTATTATAGAGCGTCTGTCGGTCAATTTCCAGAAGACGCGCTGTTTTGCTAATGTTCCAATCCGTTTCTTCCAGAATTCTCTTAATATGCATTTCTTCCATTAATTTTAATGAATTGGGGAATTTTTCGGGCTCTAATTGTTTGCGCGAAAATGGGAGGTCCTCTGTCACGATTTCTTTGCTCCGCCCGATAACCAGCGCCCTTTCGATTACATTTTCCAATTCTCTCACATTTCCGGGCCAATCGTAATCCATCAACAATTTCAAGGCCGAAGGCGCCATTTTCACCAGGTCTTTATTCATTTCCAGACAATACCTGCGGATAAATGCCTTTACCAGCAGTGGGATATCATCCTTTCGTTTCCTCAACGGAGGAACCGGTATAGAAATGACGTTCAAGCGGTAAAAAAGATCTTCACGAAATTTGTTCTCGGAAATCGCCTGTTTCAAATCTTTATTGGTAGCTGCTAAAATACGCACGTCAACTTTAATTTCTTCCTGACCCCCCAGACGTCTGAACTCTTTTCGCTGCAACACTCTTAAAAGATCCACCTGGGTTTTTAAACTGATATCACCGATTTCATCTAAAAAAAGGGTTCCCTTATCGGCCAGTTCAAAGCGCCCCTTTTTGGTATGCTCTGCACCGGTGAAAGCGCCCCTTTCATAGCCGAACAGTTCACTCTCCAACAAAGAATCGGGCAACGCCCCGCAACTTACGGCAATAAACGGCAGGTAACAGCGCTGACTGTTTCCGTGAATGGCCTGTGCAATCAATTCTTTCCCGGTGCCGCTTTCACCGGTTATCAGTACGGTAGAGTCAGTTGGCGCCACCTTGGAAATTAAATCGTAAATTTCTTGCATGGCGTCACTTTTCCCTATGATTTCATCATATTCTGATTTTTCCTCCAGCTTTTGGCGCAATAAAATATTCTCTAAAACCAACTCGCGATGAGCAACAATCTTCTTGATTTGCATTTCGATCTCGTCGGAGGCGAACGGTTTGATCAGGTAATCAAAAGCGCCTTCCTTCATGGCCTGAACGGCGGTGTCTACCGTGGCATAGGCCGTCATTATGAGTATCTCAGCATCTGTATCCACTTGTTTGCCTTTAAGATGCTTCAACGTTTCCAGCCCGTCCATACCCGGCATTTTCAAATCCAGCAAAATCACATCCCAGCTTTTTTCCATGACAATGGCAATGGCATGTTTGCCGCTTTCGGCCAGGCCAACCTCATACCCATCCTCCTTGAGCCAGTCATAAAGAGCTTCTCGCATGGGGGCTTCATCATCAACCACAAGAATACGAGCTTTTTTGGTCATTATCGATTCCTTCCATATATAATGGTAAAAATCCTGGCACAGACCAGGCTTTGATTATCCCCAGAGGGGATTTGTTTTGTTGGAAGTTCATTTAATTATTGAAATTACAAATATCAAAATCCAAATATCAAACAATTTCCAATGACCAAAATTCGAAAATCCAAACAATGTCTCGCTCTGGAAGGTTTTGGTCATTGAATATTGGAATTTGTGATTTATTTGGTATTTGGTGCCTGGAATTTGTGATTTTAAACACAAAACTCCAAGGTAGAGCCATCTATCTCTGTCCTGGACCAGAGGGCCAGGTTTTTAATGTAAAAATAAAAATATTAGGTTTCTATATCGTATGACTATTGCTTTTGCATTTGGCGTTACAAAGAGGCTATGGGCAGGCAAACCTTGAACGTACTTCCTTTGCCGAGCTTGCTTTCCACTTCTATGGTCCCATTGTGCCGAATAATGATGCCATATACCACCGACAAACCCAGGCCCACACCTTTTCCCTCCGCTTTGGTTGTAAAAAAGGGATCAAAAATTTTTTCCTTGTCTTCCTCGGTAATGCCGCAACCCGTATCGGAAACCATGACATCTAAGAATTTCCCGGCCCCTGCTTTTCTGTTGACCGTTACCGTAAGGACGCCGCCATCAAGCATAGCGTCTGAAGCATTGTATATGAGATTTAATAGGGCCTGTTGAATCTGCTGAAAATCGCATTGAACTTTGGGTAGATCCGAATCAATGTTTTTTCTAAGCTGTATCCCTTTAATTTCCAAATCATGGGCAATAAGAAAAAGAGTCCTGTCAATAATGTCTGTAATGCTGCTGCTCTTAATTGTAATTTTAGACTGGCGGGAAAAGGCCAAAAGATTTTTTACGATTTCCCCGCACCGAGCGATTTCCGATTCCATGGTAGCCAAATATCTAGAAATATCCTCAAGTCTTTCACGAGAAAATCTATTCCGGTCTATAAGCTTAATCATCAACCGGATATAGGTCAGAACTGCAGCCAAAGGATTGTTTATTTCATGAGCAATGGTAGCGGCCAATTTGCCCAAAGAGGCCAGTTTTTCTGTCTGCACAATCTGTTCCTGGGCATCTTTGAGGTCTTCATAGGCCTGCTTTATATTTTTATACAGATTTGCATTATCTACGGCAACACCGATCTGGTTGCCTATAGCAGTCAAGAATTCAATATACTCGGCTGCAAGGTCCACCGGATAATGGCTGCTGACGCACATCACTCCAATCAACTGCCCTTTGGTTGACAGGGGTATATAAGCGGTTGTATGCAGGCCCTCTTCGATCATGGAATCCACATAGGAGTCTTGGGATCGCAAATAATTGTCCACCAACCGTGTTTTACCGTCAAGTATGGTCTGACCTAAAAGTCCGTCCCCGGGGTTACGACTTTTCATAAACGGTTCTGATATTAATTTAGTTGAAAGCCCTTTGTGCGCCACCAAGTTGAGGATTTGTTTTTTATCGTCCATCAAATAAATCCTGATGCTGTCAGACTCCAGGACCTCAAGAATTTTATCGATAGCGCTGCTGAGTATCTCATCAAGATTCAAACTGCTGCTGACGGTTTCAGAGATAGAATTTAAAATATTTAACCGGATATTCCGCTTCTCGATTTGCTGTTGTGAGATTTTTCTCTTGGTAATATCTCTTATAATCAGCACATAACCGGCAATGTTCCCGGATACATCCACCGTTACATTGGATGTAATCAGCGCATAAAATCCTGAATCATTTTTACCCACAAGATAGGTCTCGAACTCCACAACAAACCCCTCCTGGGAGACTCTTTTCTGGAGCTCAATAAAATCCTGTTTCTCAACAAAGAGCTTGGCAGTGGATTCCAGTGCCAAAACTTCTTTTTGGGTTTTATACCCCAGTATATGAACCCCTGCCTGGTTAACCTCAACGATCCTTCCGTTAGGGTTGGCAAGAATGATGGCATCACGGGAGCGCTCAAATATGGTTCGATACTTTTCTTCGGATTTTTGCAAATCTTTCAGACGATTGGCCAGCATCTCAGCCAGGTTGCCTGCCAATTTGTCAATATTTTCATGAAGGTGCTGCCTTTCCGTGATATCCGTAGCTCTTTCCAGCACATAAACGATCTCACCTCGTTCGTTCTTTACCGGAATCGTTTTAACCAGCATAGTGGCAACTCTGCCGTCCTTCATGGTTACATTTTCTACATTCCAGTGTCCCCATCCATCCCGGTAGGTTTTTTCTACCAGACATTCTTTACATTTCTCATTTCTGTTTTTCCATACCTTGTAACAGAAATCATTGGGTTGCATACCGAATTCATTTTTAAACAGTTCGTTGGCCATTATGATTTGATAGTTGCGGTTGATCGCGACCACATAATCCGTAGCGCTCTCGATAAGTGTTTTATAATATTTATGTTCTTTTAAAAATTCTTCGGTTTTCATAAGGTATTGGTATAATTTCTCAATAAGAGCACCAATTCTGGTCTATCAAATGGTGATATTGAGCCGGCTCCATAATTTATTGAGAACTTATGCCCTGAATTTTGCATGAAAATTAATGAGAATTTGTAAAGACTGAGTTAAAGTGGGTTTAAACAATAGCATAGAATCATACGTTTTACCCAGATGTTAAATCTGATGATAACCTTTTTTATTCATTAATTTTCACCCAAAGGGCAAGATTCAGGTAT
>CAZKDT010000309.1:0-4088 GCA_964551515.1 uncultured Desulfobacteraceae bacterium
CGTTCATCTTTTACATGCCCTCAAGGTGTGGATTCCTCATTAAAATATGTTGAATCTGAATTTACGATAGGTCATTAGCCCTGCATTTATGGATTGAGACTATCTAAGTAAAAGTACAGAAGATTCACTCCCTCGAATGAGCTTGTCCACTTTACCTCTGGGAAACATTTTGTTCAGTAAGGACTGTTCCCCCATCCATAACGCCATCATAGACCGCCTGGCCTCTTGTGATATGAATGATGCCAGTGAAGCAGCGTCCACCAGTTTAATCCAAGCCTTGATTTGGCGAGCGTTATAATATTTCAGGATGGCATTTAAATTTTTTTCAACCATGGGTTTCAGTTTTGTCCCATCCGTTAACCCCACAATCTCCAATTCTGTCTGATACAGTGTCACCATCTGGTTGATCATCTCAACCGATTTCTGGCTAATATTTTCCTGGTCCAGACAGCATGCTATTTTGCTAATCTTTTTCTTTTCTTTTTTTACAACAAGAACCGAACATGTTGCATTATTGGCGACTTTTTGGGGAAGATTAGCCGCGCCTTCCCACTGACAATCTCCTGCTTTGTAGCATCCCATGGCTATCAAATCACTGTCATTTTCCTGGGATTGGGCCAATATTTCTTTGACCGGATTACCGGATCTTAACAATATTTTCAAATCTTTCCTGGCTCCACGGCATACATACAACTCTTCCCACATCCCTTTTTTAACTTCGACAAATTCATGGTTGCACACCCGTTTTTCATAAGGGGACTCTACTTTTTCAAAATGGTCAAGAAAGTTGCGGCGATAATTTTGTAACGCTTTGCTTAAAGGATGTTTTATTTCGGTGTGACCCGATGATCGGCTGATGTCCGTCACTTTAGGCCCAACCCCAAGCAACGTTACGTCCGCCCATGTGTTCCCGGCCAGTTTGGCCACATCTTTGACGATATGGGCGCTGTAAGGATGTTGATCTACCGCTACAAGAATTCTCATAATAACCTCTCTTGCTTTTTATTCATTTGTTCATTGCCAGAAAATAAGAATCGGAGACGGAATATGGCTCAACAATTGAAACCAGTTACTTTTTTTGCTTATGGAGTGGTGGAGTGAAGATGCTACAAGTCCATAGTCCCGCAGCACATCACCGATTTCTTCCGGCGTACCTTTAATCGTCCGACAATCTTCGGGGTGCCAATTCTGTTCCATTAGGATTTTTTCAATGGCATTTAATGTCCCATTCGCGTCCGCTTTGCCTTTGGAGGAGAGTTGCCCTGGTTCCTGAAATTTACAATAAATCAGGTCGAAGTTGAGCTTTCCGCCGCCAAAAATTTTCAAAAACATGGAAATAAGTTTTTTAGACTCTGCTTCATCTCTTACAATCAGCGCAATTTTCTCCAAATTGACCAGGTTTTTAACAACAATGACCGGGCAGGGAATATGCCTGTAAAGCCGGGAATGTATTTTATCGTAGAGCTTTTTGGCGGTAAAGCTATGAAGTGATCCTTCCACAAACAGATCATACGATTCCCTTTGTATTTCACGAAGAATTTCATTTTCGCGATCTCCGACAAGCATTTTTGGGGACCCGAGCATCGGGCATGAAGATTTCTCCGCATTTATCAATTGTGCCATCTCAAATTCCCCTGTTTTTAGCATCGCACTTTCCCAGGTACGGCGAACCCATCCGGTGCCCGGTGCATGTCCATCTTGATCCAGCTCCTCCACATGAACGGTATGCAGCTTCATGTCAATAACCCGGGTCAATTGACAGGCATACCTGAGTGCAATACTTGATGCCAAATCTGCATCAAGATAAACGAGCGTTCTTAACATGGTTATTCTCCCTTTTACTAAATATCAGGATACTAAAAAAAATCCTTCATTGCTGTTTGATTTAATAATTATCTTTTTCCTTTAATCTTGCTTTCCGCTTTGGCAACAACGTCTTTGATTTCACCCAATTTAAAGGGCTTTGCCAGAAAATCGAAAACCCCTTTTTTGAAAGACTCCTTGGCGGTTTCCATGGTGGCAAACCCGGTGATAACAATAACCTCGGTTACAGGAGATCGGTTCTTTACCCGGGTTAAAAATTCCATGCCGTCGATTCCTTCCATTTTAAGGTCGGTGATAACAATATCGAACTCTTTTTCCATGATTCGGTTCGAGGCTTCCAGACTACGAGAAAAGGCTTCAACGTCATATCCTGACTTTTCCATTGCCGGTTTTAAACGTTTCAGGACGATCGGTTCATCATCCAGAATAAGGACTTTTGTTTTTTGTTCGCTGCCCATGATACCCCCTTAAATTACCTTTTGTTTGATATGATCATTCTTTAGATCTTCAAAGATATTTTTGAGCTTGGTCACCTCCTGTTCGTGGTTCATTTTGACATCGAGTTGACGCGTAAATGCAACCAATAATCCCAGGACTTGCATTTTTTCTTCCATCATTTCAATATCCAGTTTTTTGATTCGGGCGACAACTAAATCTCCCCGGATATCGACACGAAAATCGCTTTTTGCCAGAATCTCCGCCAGCATTCTGGCCCTGCGTGATCTGCGTGATATATCGGTCACACCACCAAGGAATCGAAAATAGGCATAATTGTCATTCAAGTTTTTACTGATATAGGCCGCAATCATAGTAAAATGATATCCCAAACGCAAGTTTATGTTGACATATTCTTTGGACAACACTGCCAGATTCTGTCCAACATATTTCGGCGTAGCCATGGAAGATGAAAACGTTCGGGTCAGACTCGACATAAAACTGCCGAAATCCACGGACATCGGCTCCGTATCCCAGGCGTCGGGCACAGAAAGTCCTTTTAAAAAGGCTTTCATGGGGACGGAGTTGATCTCTTGAGGCTTCACCGCTGAAACGCTTGCCGATTCTCTGATACCGTCGCCGATATCGATTACAATAAGGTCTAAAGGGATATCGAATTTCAATTTTCTTCCGGAACCCACGGTGTCACCGATTTTGGCATATTCCAGTTCAATCAACTCTGACACAGCCTTTTCATGGACATATCGCGTAATGTCATGAAACGTTTTGCAGCCGGATGGTTTAAAGTTTTTTTCAGTGGGATCCAGAAGATTTAATGGTGCAATTTTTTTCAGAACTCTTTGCAGCAACCGATATTCATATGTTGTTTCAAAGGTTTCCTCGGCAAACTCGTAATAGCACAGAGCCTTGACCGCTCCTTCATAAACCACATTTTCCCGGGCATCCACAGTGATGATCTGACCGGGGCGCAGAAGGTGTGTGGCAATGCCTGTATTGACGATGGTTGGCACTCGGAATTCTCTGGCGATGCTTGCCATATGGCCGGTGGGCGAACCGACATCGGTAATGATAGCGCCGGTTTTTTTAATGACTTTTCCCAGCCGGGGAGACGTATAGGCGGTCACCAGAATAGCATCGCTGGGGAAACGATCGAGATCCTCGTCGGTCTTGACGAGAAAAACCTTGCCGGTGGCAATTCCTTCCTGGGCAATGGATCCTTTGTTTTGGAATATAATCGTGAAATCATCCAAAACAGATGAAATATCACACACCAATTTTGCGACTTGATCCTTGATATTAAGAGATCTGGCTTGCAAAATAATAAGATTGTCCTCTTCATCAATGGCCCACTCGATATCCTGGTGATTTTTAAAACGACGTTCGATCATCAAACCGGCTTCGGCGATCTGTTTCATCTGTTCATCAGTCAGACAGGTATTGGTTTGAAGGTCTTGATGAACCGCCTGTATCCTCGTCCCGCCACCTTTTTGAGCCACTAGCTTTTCAGTTTTACGAACGATATCAAGGGATTTTAGCGGATACGGCTCTTCCCGAGCCATGGTATACAGATCCGCCCTTACTTCTCCGGAGACCACAGGCGCACCCAGTCCCCAGGTTGCATTAATCAGCATGACGTCACGATCCGGAGCTCTTGGATCGAGGGTGTAGAGAACACCGCTCACTTTGGCATCCACCATAAGCTGGCATGCCACGGACATGGTTTCCTGATAATCTAACAGTTCTTTTTGCCGTCTGTATTCCCTAACTGTCTCGGAAAACAGGCTGGCAAGAACGGGTTTGTAGGCCTG
>CAZKDT010000310.1:0-4059 GCA_964551515.1 uncultured Desulfobacteraceae bacterium
CACCGGCTTCGGCAAAGGTGATTGCCTCCTGGTACTTGTCCATTTTATTGCCGGCCCTGCTCAACTTTTCTTTGATTCTCCCAAAAATTCCTGACATTGTAATACCCTCCCGTCATCAGATTTATTTTTACATTTTATTTATTTCGCATTAGCAACCACCAGCGGAACAGCAAGCTTCTCTTTTATGCTGGCAATCGCATTTTTCTTTTTAGACAAAACACCCGTCTTATCCACATCTTCACCAGAAGAATTATAAACGGTTAAAACAACATCCCGATGCAGATTGACATAATCAATAATCTCTTTTTCGGGGCTGCCCCGCTTCATTGAAAAGTGACACTGAACCCCTTGTTTTTGCGATTCCGACAAAAGGCGCTTAATTTGTTCTGAGGCTTGGGCCATGATTTCTTTTGCACTTTCGTGTTCGCCGGCTTCGGCAAAAGCCGCAGCCACCATGGAACCTTGGAAATACATCCGGGCATAGTCGGTCTTTTGTCGCATTTCTTTAAGATATTTATTGTAATTTTGCGGCCGGATAATCTGGAAAACCTTTAATTCCGCCTTTATCCGCTTGCAGAGTTCTACGGCATAGCGAAATGTCTTTGAATCAGGTGTAATTCCGTCAATGGCCAATAAAACTTTTTCCATTTTTTCCCCTTTTGCAGACCAAAAACCAATTTTTGCTACATTCTCATATCGTTACGGGTTTCTTCCCTGCGCTGGATACGTATATCTGTTCGTTTCCGACTTCTTTTTTCCGGTTTGTCATGCATGATATCCAAAGCTGTTTCATGCTCTCCGGCTTGGGCGAAAGTTATTGCCGCCATCAGTCTGTCAAAAGTTTCTTTAAATTTAAACATGGTTGATTTCCTCCTCTGAAAAATGTGTTAAAAGTTTTTGCTCTTTGTTGATGAATATAGCATCTTCCGTGCCACCACTATCAGCATTGTCACATCATATTGATATTATTATCTTTATCTATATATCCGGAGGAGAAAGAATCAGGTTTTAACTGTTACAATCTGCAACTCTTTTTCAAGCATAGATTTTTTTATAACAAATTAAATGGGTTACGGCATATTGCATAAAAGGATTGCAGTATTGCAAATTGTAACACCCTATGTTTTTGTATTTATCCCCCCCAAAAAACCGTTGCGTGCCTAATCTTAATCTGTTTTATTTAGAAAAAATTTAAATGAGGATAAATCATGCGCATATTTAAAAGAGAAAAGGGCCGAACAGAGGAATTGTCATCAGAAATAGATGAGTTGAAAGAAAATGTTATTAAATCTAAAATGTCGGAACAGGTAGAAAAAGTGGCATTTAAAGAAATAGAACGGCTCACGAAAACCAGCCCATCCAGTGCGGAATACACCATCGGCATTAACTATATCGATTATCTGGTCAGCCTTCCCTGGAATAAAATGACCGATGACAACCTTGATATTAAGCGGGCGGAATTCATTTTGAATCAAGAACATTATGGACTGGCTCAGATTAAAGATCGGATTCTTGAACATCTTGCAGTCAGAATATTAAAGATGTCCCGCCGGCATAAAATTTTGGTTGTGGACGATGAAAAAATTACCCGCCGGAATCTGGAGCATGTTTTTAAAAAAGACGGTTATCAGGTCAATACCGCTACCGGCGGAGTTGAAGCCCTGGGTTTTCTGGAGCAAAACGCCTTTGATGTCATTGTAACTGATCTTAAAATGGGAAAGGTCGATGGTATGGCGGTCCTGGAAAAAGCAAAGTCCATTAATCCGGCCACGGAAGTGATTATCATCACCGGATACGCCACGGTGTCAACGGCTATTGAGGCCATGAAAAAGGGATCATACCACTACCTGACAAAACCATTGAAGCTTCATGAAATCAGATCCACGATCCAGAAAGCGCTGTTTAAGAAAATGGTTCGGCTGGAGCCCAAAGGTCCTGTTCTTTGTTTTGCCGGACCCCCCGGTACCGGGAAAACTTCTCTGGGGATGTCCATTGCCCGGAGTCTGGAACGAAAATTCGTACGCATGTCTTTGGCCGGAATGAAAGATGAGTCTGAAATAAGGGGGCATCGTAAAAGCTATGTGGGTGCGTTACCCGGCAGAATCATCCAGGAAATTCGACGTGCGGAAACCAAGAACCCGTTGATTATGCTCGATGAAATCGACAAAATCGGTCGTGACTTTAAAGGAGACCCTGCCGCTGCGTTACTGGAAGTTCTGGATCCGGAACAAAATACTCATTTTGTTGACCATTATCTGGATGTTCCCTTTGATCTGTCACGGGTGATGTTTATCGCTACGGCCAACGCCCTTGATCTGATTCCCGGCCCGCTTCTGGACCGTCTTGAGGTCATTACCCTTTTGGGGTATACTGAAGAAGAAAAAGAAAAGATCGCCTCTAACTACTTAATACCCAAAGAAATAGAGGAAGCCGGCCTTTCGGATAATCCTCCTGTTTTTACTTCTGAGGCAATCCACAAAATCATCAGAGAATACACAAGAGAAGCAGGATTAAGAAATCTTAAACGCGAAATATCTTCGGTTTGCCGTAAAATTGCCCGGGAAGTCTTAAGCGATAAAAATGAAAACCCGCCGAAAATCATAACTCCCGAAATGGTGGAGAGCCTGCTGGGTCCCGTAAAATTTTATTTTGAAGTCTCTGAAGCCAAAGAAAGAATAGGTGTGGCAACAGGCCTGGCATGGACTGAGGCCGGCGGGCAGATTATTTTCATCGAGGCCGCCAAGATGAAAGGAAAAGGAAATCTTATCTTAACCGGTTCACTGGGTGATGTGATGAAAGAATCTGCTCAGGCCGCGATGAGCTATATTCGAAGTAATGCCGGATCATTAAATATTTCCGACAGGATGTTTGAAGACTATGATATCCATATCCATGTACCGGCAGGTGCAATCCCCAAGGATGGTCCTTCAGCCGGCCTGACCATCGCGGTGGCTCTTATATCTTTGATAACAGACCGCCCCTGTAAAAGAAATGTTGCTCTCACAGGAGAATTGACCTTAACCGGCAGAATTCTTCCGGTGGGGGGAGTAAAGGAAAAAGTTCTGGCGGCTCACAGGGCCGGAGTAAAGTCAGTTGTTTTTCCCGCTAAAAACGAAGCCGACATCAAAGACATTCCGGAAGATATCAAGAAGGATCTGGATATCATCAAAATAAATGAATTAAAGGAGGTCGTTGATTTGGTCTTGAATTAATAAAAACCCACTTTTATTTCCAATAAAAAGATGTGAATTTGGGAAGTATTACAGCTAAATCCGCTCATTTTGCAAGGCTCTTTTCTTGCGAAAATACACGATTTACATTTCAAAACCTTTTTACCATGTGGCACGCCTTGAATTTGAACTTTTTACGAAACCGTCAAGATTTATAGTATTTTTTCGGAGATTTTATTATGAAAACAATAAAAAGTAAGGTTACGGTATTACTTATTGTCTGCTTGGTTTTTATCGGTGTGCTCCATGTTCTATATTACCATTATATATTTTCCCTTCAGGGAAAAATTGAGCTTATCCAAAAATTTGATGACTTCCGCGACAATATCCTCGAAATGAGACGTTATGAGAAAAATTTTATTTATTTTAAAGATATTGAAAGCCTAAACAAAACCATATTTTACCTTTTTAAAATTGAAGACTTCTCCCGTGAACTTTCAAAAGATGTCCAACGTGTTATCGGCGACGATAAATTTATGGAATTTCAAGGTGACCTAAAGGCCTACAAAACCATATTAGATGAAGATATGAATCGTGTGAAAACGGATAAGGGCGAACTCAATGTTGAGATGATTCGAACCAAAGGGAAAAAAATGGTCGATTTTGCAAACGAACTTATCATGACCAAACGCCAGCGAATTCAAAAAGACATACATCGAATCATGATTATTCCCCTAATCTTTATAGTCAGCTTTATCGTATTTATGATTTTGATTCTTCAATTAATTTCCAAAGGGATCCTCAAACCTGTTGCTTTGATGCAAAAGGCAACTGAAGAGGCGGCAAAAGGAACATTCCGACCCATTGTTTAAAAATCGCAAAGAGAAGA
>CAZKDT010000311.1:0-3996 GCA_964551515.1 uncultured Desulfobacteraceae bacterium
CCCCCAAAAATTAAGGAGTCACGATTATTTTTTCAAGCTGAATGACGAGGTCTGAATTAATAGCAACTGTTTAAACGCAACATTATATATTTAAAAGATGAATAATCTTATTCGTTGTTTTTCTTAAGGCTCACTAACATGCTCAAACAGCCAGACCTTTCATATTTTATCACCCGTTGGCTCCATAATTTATTGAGAAGTTACGGATTTTGCTCCTTTGATATTAAATTTAAAAAGTTAACCTACCCATTTTTTTGTGACTATGGAGGATATCAAAATGAATATTTACATAGGCAATCTATCGTATGAGGTGACCGAAGAGGATTTAAAAGAGGCTTTTGAGGTCTTTGGAGAGGTCGCCAGCATCAAGGTTATAAAAGACAACTACACTGGCAGATCAAAAGGATTTGGATTTGTGGAGATGCCCGCTAAAGCTGAGGCAGAGTCTGCAATCGAAGGCTTGAAGGGGAAGGAGTTGAAAGGGAGAAGCATTAATGTCAATGAGGCTCGCCCTCGCTCTGAAGGCCGCCGGGGTGGCGGCGCAAGATCTGGAGGACCACGACGTGGTGGACCAAGTGGCGGAGGACGGCGGGGCGGAGGACAACGCTTTTGATTTCATCATAATATTTCGTAATAACTAAATATTTCACATTCACACGGTAGAAGTCACTGGTTCAAACCCAGTACCGCCTACCATTAAATTTAAGGGGTTACGGTATATACCGTAACCCCGTTTTGTTTGTTATACAATTTTGCTAAATATATCCTTTTTGCCCCAGCAGCAGTAGAATTTCCTGGACGGCCTCATCGGGATTGAGGTCGGTGGTGTCAATCCGAACCTCCGGCACTTCCGGAAGCTCGTATGGATCGTCGACACCGGTAAACCCTTTGATCATTCCGGCCCTGGCCTTCGCATACATACCCTTGCGATCCCTTTTTTCACATACCTTAATGGGAGTCGATACGTGAACCTCAATAAACCCGCCGTAAGTTTCGATGTTTTTTCGGATTTCGGCTCTGGTGGTGTTATATGGCGCGATGGGCGCACAAATTGCGATGCCGCGGTTTTTGGTGATTTCACTTGCTACAAAACCGATGCGTCGGACATTAATATCCCGGTGTTCTTTGGAAAAACTCAGCTGGCTCGAAAGATTCTGACGCACAATATCACCGTCCAGCAGGGTAACCGGACGATCCCCCATTTCCAGAAAGCGGGCATAGAGTACTTTGGCAATAGTTGATTTTCCGGCCCCCGGAAGCCCGGTCAGAAAGACCGTAAAGCCTTGCTTATCCGGAGATGGGTAAGCCTTTTTCAGTTCTGCCTCAACTTCCGGAAATGTGGCCCATTCGGGAATACGCCGTCCGGTCCTGATTCTCTCACGGATATCCGAACTTGAAAAAGAAATATACTGGGTCCCCTCGGGAATCTGATCTTGAGAACGGTACTCATCTTCAAAAGGAAGATAGACAAGCTCTTCGAACGGAACAATGGTCATTCCGATTTCACGGCTGTGTTCTTGGGTCATTCGATGGGACGCATCTCTTTGATAAAAAGGATTTCCTTCGGCATCTATTCCGGGGCTGGCATGATCACGTCCTATGATAAAATGGGTACACCCGTAATTTTTTGCGATAATTGTATGTAACAGCGCATCTCTGGGACCGGATAAACGCATGGAGAGCGGCAGCAAATTCAGTATAAAAGAGTCGGGCGGGTAGTGGCAAGTCACCGCCCGATAGCATCTGACCCGGGTATAGTGGTCAAAATCGGTGGGTTTTGTCATACCCGTTATCGGCAAAAGAAGTAAATTAGCCCTGGCCTGCCGCATGGCCGCCACCGTCATTTCAAACTGAGGACGCTGGATGGGATTTCGAGTCTGGAACCCTACCACCCGATGCCATCCAAGTTTCCGGTAAATGTTTCTGATCTCTAATGGAGTCATGCGAAGCTGTTTAAAATCGAAGTGAAGCGGGAGGCTCAATACCTCGATTTTGCCCCCCAGGTAATGATTCCCTTCCGTATTAAAAAGATACTCAACTCCCTGATGATTCCTGTCAGTTGTGCCGTATACTAAGGATGCCTCCTTCTCTCGATTCACAGGCCATATATCTTCAATATGCATAATGGCAAGCATGAACCCTTCCTGATCCCTTAACGTGACCGATTGACCGGCTTCCAGAGTCTTAGCCTGGATATCGGATATGCCGAGACATACCGGTATGGGCCATAGGACTTTGCTTTGTAGCCTCATGCGGTCAAGCACGGATTCATAGTCCGGCCGGGTCATAAAGCCGTCAAGCGGTGAAAAAGCCCCGGTTGCCAGGAGTTCGAGATCACAAAGCTGCCGGTTGGTTAATGTAATATCCGGCAGGTTCATGGCAATTTCTTTTAGAACGGCGGCTCGCTCTTCATCCACCATAAGATTGACAAGTAAACCGCCGTGAGGTTCAACCTCCGTTGCTTTTTTCATAATAACGCTTCCCAAATAATCAGCACGTATAATCAGTCTGAAATCTTAATAACAGAGTTTGCTACTTTGGCTTTTCCATGTCTGACCGTGACGAGAACATCCTGCAGGTCTTCAAAGGGAAAGATCCCCCTTTCCGGTTTTATCTTAAGCCTATCAGCAATTTCAAGAAATTCATCGGCCTCGGATTTTTTAAGGTTATACAAGGTTTCTATGGTACGACCCCATAAATTTTCAGTGTAATTTTCAATAACAATAGGAGATGAGCTTACCGGTGCAAGAACCACAGTTCCTCCTTGCTCTACCTGAGAAAGCACGGGTTCGACCAGGTTGCCTGCAGGAGGAAACACAATCGCTGAATCGAGATTAAAGGGCATCGGTTCTTTTGATGTGTCTGCGGCCCAGTTTGCCCCGTGGTTTATTGCATCTTGAATATTCTTTGGGGATCTTGTGCTGACATATACCTCTATATCCATGGATTTTGCCACCTTGAGAACACAAAAGGCTGTGGGTCCGAACCCGTAAAGACCCAGCCTGCTTCCCTTCTGAGCTTTTGTCAGTTTGAATGCCGCATATCCGGCAATACCCGGGCACATGAGCGGTGCAATATCGGCAGGGTCTAATCTTATATCGTTTAAAGGCAAAGCAACATCTTCCAAGACCGTTATATATTCTGCAAAGCCGCCATCTTCATCCCAACCCGTAGATTTGATGTCCGGACAATAGTTTTCCTTACCGGACAGGCAGTATTTGCATTTTCCGCAGGTACTGTTTAACCAGCACACACCTGCCTTATCGCCAACTGTGAATTTTTTCACATTTTTGCCCACTTCATCAACAATTCCCACAATCTCGTGACCTAAAATTAAGGGTGATTTTCTCAAGGAAAGATCTCCTTCTGCGATATGAATATCTGTCCTGCATACACCACATACCAGGATTTTAATCCTTATTTCAGCGTCTTTTGCTCGGGGTGTAGGAACTTCCGTCAATCTCAAAGGTTTTTCATCAATTTTTGCCTGCTTTTCAAGAATCCACGCCTTCATTTTTTTCCTCCTATATACCACCAACCCTTTATAAGCATCCTTAAAGATTCCTTCAGGACCTTCCCGATTCTTCAGAAGCTGTCAAGGTTACCACCTACCCGTTTTTATTTTGACCATAAGGGCTATCCCCCTTAATTTCAACCTGGATTCGCTCCGGAGGGATGCCTTGATTTTGAGCAAAAATCCTCATTTATGGATGGATAATAGTTAGTGCCTGAATGAAAAGTTATGTTCCGTTCAAATTCAAAAAGAAATCTGAGGGTTAGTTAATTAAACGCTTCGCAAATTCTATAATTGTTTGAAATCAAGTGGCTTTTAAGGCCACATGATAAATACTGCCTCTATAGAATAATGAAATGTTGGAAACTATAATTACCGATAAAACATTAGCAACTCTCATTATGGCGCCAAGTTCATTTCAAGATATAGTGTGAGTGGCATTTTGCCACGATTTTTCGCGGCCGGAAAGCCGCTCTCACAGG
>CAZKDT010000312.1:0-3958 GCA_964551515.1 uncultured Desulfobacteraceae bacterium
CCGGCATTAAAATTAGCCGCACGGGACCGCTTTATCGGGTGGTCATTGGTTCAAAGAAAGCGCCACCTGCATCAGGTGATCAGCAACAGCCGCTATTTGATAATGCCCTGGGTTCAGATCCCCAACCTGGCCTCGCATGTGATGGCATTAAATATCGCGCGATTGACCACAGACTGGTATCGGCATTTTAATCATCGATTACTTCTATTAGAGACCTTTGTTGATAGTCGTTATTTTAAAGGCACATGCTATAAAGCCTCAAACTGGCTGCATGTGGGACAGACTCACGGCAGTACGAAACAGGGAAAGGGATACCGATATCACGGTAAACCAAAGGAGATTTACCTTTATGTTTTAGAACCTGACTTCAGACGAATTATCAATTGCCAACAAAAGCCCGCCCCGCTTTTTAATCGCTCTCCACCAACCAAAATAAAAGTGGAGGAGCTTATCGTGCTTTTAGAACACTGTAAATGGCATCCACAACTTGCTGCCGATTTAAATCTTGATAAGGACAATATCAAGACCATGGCAAAAGAGCTTGTTCAGTTTCATCGACTTTTTCATGACTGCTTTGGCCGCATCGAACATCAGCGTTTGGGGTTGGCCTACATATCCGGACTCATGAGCAATGCCGAGGCCAAATCCGCTGAACCCATCGCGCTTGAGTTTCTGGATAAAAAATCCGTCCGGTCGGTCCAGATGTTCTTAAAGAACTACTATTGGGATCATGTGGCCATGCAACGTATCCATCAGAACATGCTCGCAAGGATGATCGCATCCCCTGAGGGGATGATTACCGTTGATGCCAGTGAATTTCTCAAGAAGGGCAAAGAATCCGTCGGAGTGGCCCGGCAGTATTGCGGCACTGTCGGAAAGGTTGAAAACTGTCAGTCCGGTGTTTTCATCGGCTATTCCAGCGATAAGGGCTACGGTCTGCTGAGTTGCCGACTGTATATGCCTCAAAGCTGGTTTTTAAAAGAGCAGGAACAAAGGCGCAAGTCCAACCTGGTTCCGGAAGATCTTATCTTTGAGACCAAACAACAGATAGCTCTCAAATTGATCAATGAAGTTGCGTCAACAGGTCTTTTCCCCGCGAAGTGGATTGGCGCCGATGCCGCCTTTGGCAGTGATATTGAATTTTTAAGCGCCCTGCCCAAGAACCTGTATTACTTTGCCGGCATCAATTCCGATACACAAGTTTTTACCAAAAAACCAAAGCTGGGTTTCCCGGCTTATAAGGGTCGAGGCCGTCGCCCACACAAAACCAAAATATTGTTCGGGCAACCCAAGCCGCGAGCTGTATCTGAAATCGCCAAGTCCGGCCGACTTGCCTGGAAACCGGTGATTGTTGCCGAAGGCGCCAAAGGGCCGATCATTGCAAAAGTGGCTCGCATCCGGGTCTATTTGTCTCGCGACGGATTGCCGACAGGTGATCAGCAATGGCTGTTTTTTCGTCAAAACACTGACGGACAGATCAAATATGCCATCTGCAATGCGCCCAAAAAGATTTCGCTTTCAGAACTTGTTAAAGTTTCCACCATGCGCTGGCCTATAGAGCAGTGCTTTCAGGAATGCAAGGGTCAGGTTGGCATGGATGGCTATGAACATCGTTCCTGGCCCGCCTGGCATCGGCATATGACGTATGTGTTTTTAGCGCTGCATTTTTTACTTCGGATGAGATTGCTCTTTAAAAAAAACTCCTCTGTTGACGGTTCCCTTGGTCCGCAGACTACTATCATTAGTACTTCCCCTCAGATCTCTAAGCGTGGAGGGTGCGATGGAGATTGTTGAATATCACCTCCATCGAAATCTGGTCGCCTATAAGTCGCACAGAAAAAAAAGGGTCAGAGAAACTAAATATTATAACATAAAAGTTGCGCTGTAGTAATAACCTTCGTTTGATTATGAACTCTGTTAATTGATTGATTCCCAAATTTCTATCCGATGTCCTTCAGGATCAAAGAGATAAAAAACTCGGGCATTCCAGGCATGTTTTCTTATTCCGGTTGGATTTAATCCGGCTTTATCAATATGTTCCCATGTCTTATCAATGTTTTCAACTTCAAGTGCCAGGGTTATACCTTTTCCACGACAGCTTTTGATGAAAGCGCGTTTTTCATCAGCAATGCTCAATCGGGACATTGCGCTCAAGCAAAACTCCACAAACCAGTCAGCGGAAAAGTTGACGGGTAATTTTAAATGGTCCCGGTAAAACTCAACAGTTTCTTCAAATTTTCCGCAATAGAGGATTGTATTGGCAGTTTTAATTCTTTTATCCATTCTACCCTCGAAATACGCTTACTGTCCAAGTATTTAAGTTGTAGCGATATTTTGTACATACAGCCGCAAAAAGGCCGTAACCTTGGCAAATTTTTCGGAAACTTCTGCATAGTAGCTTCTGTCTTTCTGATTCGGGCCTTGGGAATTACAGCACCTATTGAAAAAGACGCAAATTGCAAAATCTGTGTTAAGTAAAATTGTGCTCCTTGTGTTTTTCCGCAATAGCGGCGGCCAGATCATTCAACGCCTTAAGATCCTTCTCTGAAGGCACACCTTTGCAAAGGACCGGGTCTATGACTTCCACCTTGAGATTGGGAATCATTCCAGCGAGTATTTCTACGGTCTTTCCTCCCCATCCATAGGATCCGATGATGGAAAGGAATTTTGTTTTGGGTCGCAGGGCGTTTGCCAGCAACGCACTATAAGCAGCGTAGGGATGGGGGCCTGCAAGAACTGTTGGCGTTCCCACAACGAGTGTCCCTGCGTCAACCAGTGCCATGGCCAATTTCCCGATGTCGGCTACGGCCAAATTGAACTGCTCCACCCTGACACCTTTCTCCACAAGGGCTGAAACAAAATAATCGACCATCCGCTTCGTGCTTGCGTGCATTGATACGTAAGGCAGCACCACGGTGTTGCGGGGAGGGCCGAGGATCCAATCACGGTATGCATCCATAATAAATGCCGGGCGCGGAAATATTTGCCCGTGGCTGGGAGCTATCATTTGAATATCGTAAGCTTTTAGTTTTTCCAAGTTCTTTTTAATCACGTTTCTAAAGGGCATCATGATCTCGGCGAAGTAGCGTTTGGCCGCCTCATAGACGCGCCCTTCATCAGTGACGAAGAGATCGGTGGTTGCAATGTGGGAACCGAAAAAATCACAACTAAAAAGGATCTGGTCTTCTTTTAGATAGGTTACCATGGTTTCTGGCCAGTGCACCCAGGGTGTATGGATAAACTTCAATGTCTTGTCCCCGAGAGAAAGGGTTTCACCGTCCTCGACGGTGGTGAAGGATGCTTCAGGTATCTGTAAAAGATCCATAAGCATTCCTTTTGCTTTGTGTGTTGTTATCAGTCTGGCATTGGGATATTTTTCAAGAACCTGCGGGATTGTTCCGGAGTGATCCTGCTCTGCGTGGAGTGAGATAACGTAATCGATTTGAGAAACATCTTTAAGTTGTTCTAAAAGTTCATTGGCCATGGGGGATCAACCGTGTCAATCAAGACAGTTTTCTCGCTTCCACGGACCAGATAAGCATTGTAGGTAGTGCCGTCGGGAAGCGGGACCAATGAGTCAAAAAGACGCCTGTCCCAATCTACAGAACCCATCCAAAAAACGCCCTCTTTTATTTTTCTTGCTTTCATACCTCCTCCTTTTTTTGTTCTAATAACAAAAGATTGAATCAATTAAACAGAATAACAATTTGACTGTCCTTTTATGATTTTTTATCGGGCGATTCCTTGTTTCCCATTATGTGCATTAATTCCATATCAAATATCAGTATATCTTGAGAATGTAAATCATGTTAAACTAAATTAGCGTCATGAGATATCTTTTTAAACCCTATGGTTGCATAAATAACATGACAAAATGGGTTTAAAAGCAATAATTACAAAGTATTCAATCTGTTTTAACTATTCTGCTGTAACGAACTCCAGATGGCATCCTGAAATC
>CAZKDT010000313.1:0-2597 GCA_964551515.1 uncultured Desulfobacteraceae bacterium
GAATGATTGCGAAATGCAGCACAACGCAGAAGTTGGACTTTTTACGAAACCGTCATTTTTTATCCGGAATTTTAATCGGAATCTTTATGCTGAAAACAGCCCCTTCTGATAGTTTGCTTTCCGCTTTTATGGTACCGCCTAATTTTTTAATAATATTATAGCTCACCGACAAACCCAGACCAATCCCTTTGCCGGCCTCTTTTGTTGTGAAAAAGGGATCAAAGACCTTTTTCAGATGTTCTTCATCCATACCCGGACCGTTATCTTTTATAGCGACTACAATATGAGAATCCTTTTTCCGTGTTTTGATTTCAATCAATCCATCCTTTTCCACAGCATCAATGGCATTGTTTATCAGGTTCAAAAATACCTGCTGAAGCTGAGATTGATCACTTGCGATAATCGGCAGTTCAGACTGGAAATCTTTGCTTATTTTGATGTTGCTTATCTGTGCATGACTTTGCAAAAGTTCTATGGTCTGATTTAACACATTATTAATATCAACATCATCTAAACGGTGCTCCATCCTTCTGGCAAATCCGAGCATATTATGGGTTATTTTGCGAGCCCTTTCCACGTGTTCCTCAATTTTATCCACGGATTGTTCATACTCTTTAAAATTTTCACTCTCCTGAAATTTCTCTTCGTCCAGCAAATCCCGCATCCATCCTGCTTTTTCACCGATTATCGCAAGGGGATTGTTAATCTCATGGGCAATTCCGGTAGCCATCTTTCCCAAGGCAGCCATTTTATCAGACTGAATCAGTTGATCATTAAGTTCGCTAATCTCCTTGTCAACTTCTTCCAAGTGGTTGAAGATGATACGCATTGCAAAAAATGTGGTCATAATTATTGCCAGACAGCCAAATACAATAATTATGATTTCCGTATTTCTGGTTGTCAATAACCCGCCTTTCTCATCTCCGACATCCTGGGTGATCACCAAGAGCCACTCATTATTTTTCAACCAGGTCCCGGCAACATGTTTTGTTTTGCTGTTAGCCTTAATTTTTTTGGCAACCGTAGTGCCTTGACCAAAAAGCGTTAAGGAAATATTTGATTTGCCTAATATCTTACCGGAAAAACGAGGAGCTGTCTGATAAATCCCGTTTTTATTGATGATATAAGCATCACCTGACATTCCTGTCTGGGCGGTCCTGACAAGTTGGTTAAAAATGTCCGAATCCACGGTTGCTCTCAAAATCCAGCCCCGGCCATTGCTGTATCCGCGCACAGCAATAACAAAATGCGGCAATTTCCGGTATCCCATGTAAACATTACTGATATATTTGCCCTTGGTCATAACCTCATTAAACCAGGCCTGTTGAAAATAATTTAATCCTTTTAAATCATATGGCCCGGCATATGCCAGGTGTTGACCGGCGCTGTCGATAACGCCCAAGTCAATCAGGCCGTCCGTACGCCGGCTGATCACTTTAAACATTCGGGCAAGATTCTCCTGTTGTTTTAAGTCATCAAAAGAACGGGTGTCCACAATAGTGGCAAGGATGGCGGTTCGTTCCCTTAAGAAAACTTCCACCGCATCAGACAAGGATCTTGTCCGGTATTTTATCTGATCTTCAATCTTTTCTTCATATGTTTTGGCGAACCGATAATATATTGTTTCTCCAAGAAAGATCAAAGGGAAAATGGCAACACACAGGATGATCGTCGTGATCTTTCTTTGAAGATTTTTGTATATGAATTTTCTTTGATAAAATGCCATTGGAATATTTTTGTATCTTTTTTTTAAAAAGGCGGATGATCTGAATAGAATGCCGGACTGATGAAATAATTGATTCTACCAGGATAAAAATTTCCAGTATCCGAAAACTGCCCAACCCCAGAGGACGAGCCAGGCCAGAATAGTTACCGGAAGTCCGTATTTCACAAAATCCATTACATCCAGCAACCGTTCACCGGTTTCAAAATCCCGGCTCATGCCGAAGGCAATGGCATTGTTGGGAGTTCCGACCACCAGAAAATTCGCAAATGAGGAAGAAAAAGCGGTAGCCAGTCCCACTTTCCAAACATTAACATTGGCAAGTGTCGCCATGGGAAGAACAATCGGCCCCAGAGCGGCAACCGTAGCGCCGTCACTCATAAAATTGGTCATGGTTCCGGTCAACAGGCTGACCCCTATGACCAGGCCTTCACCTTTGGTCATAAAATCCGGCAGGAGATTGACAAAAGTACTGGCCAGCCAGAGGGCGCCTCCGGTAAATTTCAGACCAACCCCCATGGCACAGGCGGCGGCATATAGCCCGACCACGTCAAAGGCCACGCCCGCCTGGATGTCGTCCCAGGAAACAATGCGGAATACAAACATTGCCATTACCGCGTAAAGCGTGGGGCCGCCAAGACCGGCAATTTTACTCAACGTAATCCATCCAGTGATTAAAAGGATCAAGATGATAGCCATTATGGCTTCTTGGCCGCCAAACTTCGGCATATTCGCAACTTCAGCCTTAACCACTTCACTGGGATTAACATCCAAGACCTTGAATTTGGGCTTAAGGAGGATATACATGTAAGCTCCGATGACCACCGCCATAAAAGGAACAAACGGCAGGCCATATTTTATCCACTGCAAAAAA
>CAZKDT010000313.1:2607-3945 GCA_964551515.1 uncultured Desulfobacteraceae bacterium
GCAAAAAAGAAATCGGCATCCCATATTCCATGAAATAACCGACCATAATGGCGTTACGTCCTCCCGCTGCCGGAGAACCCGGGCCTCCTTGATTGGCCGCAAAACAGACCCCGAGAAAAAGAAAAATGGCTAGGGCCCGGTCTTTTTTAACCCCGTGCATTTTGCAGGTAACCTTATACACCCCCATAAGTGCGGGAATCAAAAGGGCCACCAGGGCATGTTCGGATAAAAATCCGGCGCACAAAGCCAGTAGCGGAAAAAATATAAAGGCAAAAGATTTAGCGCTTTTAATCCGGCTCAGAAGAATCAGGCCGATCCGTTTATCAAGGCCGGTTTTGGAAACGCCAACCGCTACCGCCAGGATGCCGAAAATGAAAAACACGGCATCTTTCATATATGCCCTGGAAATTTCGTTAATGGGCAGGATCGCAAAAAGATAAATCAAAACCCCCACCATAATGTCCGTGGCGCCCAGAGGCAGGGCTTCGGTACCCCATAAAAAAGCGGCTAAAAACAATATGGCAATCATAATTTTAGCATTCCGGGCAACCGCTTTTTCATCCATCAGGGGTTTTTCCCCTTTTATTATCTTGTCCTGACGGGATGCTTTAAAGGCCTTGGGCCGTAACTTTTGGTTAACCGTTTCAACAATGGTTGAACACCCCTTTGCCAGCTTATATCCGGGAGGGCTGATTTTTGTCACCATATCGATCATACTCTGAGGTGGCGGCATAACAACCATAACAATAAAAACCACGGCTGCGGCAATAAACAAAATCGGCTTATAGCCCGGCTTATTCTTCCAGAATACGGACCGGCTGTCAGTACTCATTGTCTGTTTCACACATTCTCCTCACACGAAATTAAGGGCTTCGCGGCAGCGTTCAAGCCTCAAAAAATGTCCTATATTTTCATTAAGTTGTAGAAATTCCAAGACGTTAGTTCATAACTCGATAGTATAGGGATTTCCTTTTTTAGAGCGGCGAAGCCGCGTTAAATAGAATCGCGAAGAGATTGTATAATTTGTTGAAAAATAATTTTGCTCCATAATCTCTTCATACAAGGTTTGTGTTTAATAATAGCAATCTTTATGCCAGATTAAGAAATAAAAAAAAATGGATAACCATCTAAATTAACTGGAATTTAATTAGCTATGAGAAATTTTACCGGTGGAATCTGCGGATGTGTATGTCAGGATTGTTTACACAGTGTAAAAAAAGAAAATGGGTTCCCTATGCTTGGCTGAAAAGCGAAAAAAGGTTCTATGGGGTGGAAATCAAGACCGTTGGTAAACGCTGATGCCTTTCTATTGACAAACCGTGGCTCCGAAGCTTTTTT
>CAZKDT010000314.1:0-3943 GCA_964551515.1 uncultured Desulfobacteraceae bacterium
GTTAAAATTTTAAAGCGCCTTGATCTCGAACAAACTATCCTATTTATGGATGGACACTGCCTATAATTTTACAGGAGTTATTATGAAATATTATATGATTACCGTTCCAGAACAAAAAGTTGCCCTCATAAGTTCCCTTTTTCTTATGTCGGTACTGACGTGAAATTTTTCCCGGCATCATCCAGTACCCGGGAAGAACTGCTTGATGTAAAGATATTCGCCCACAGGGGACTGCATACTGAGCATCCCGAAAATTCAGTGTCTTCGCTTCTGTCAGCAATAAAGGCGGGAATCCATGGCGCTGAAGTTGATTTGTGCACAACCAGGGATGGACACATTGTGCTCATGCATGATGCCGTCCTGGACAGAACCAGCACGGGAGAAGGCCTGATCCGTGAAAAAACCTGGGAAGAAATCAGGTCAGTGAAGTTGAAGGATACCGCGGGTAAGCCGACACAATTGGGTGTGCCGGACTTCAATCAGGTTCTTGACCTGGTTAAGGAGTATCCGGATTTTGAACTGGCCCTGGACCCTAAGGACGTGGATGCCGTTAAGGCGGCAAAAATGGTTTTGGACCGCGGAATGGAGAACCAGGTTCAATTTTTTGTGGCTGATCCAATGAATATTGAACTGGCTAAATCAATTAAGGATGTTCATCCGAATCTGAGAATTACCGTTAATATGCTCACATGGTGGAAAATTGAAGATGTGCCTTGTTTTGCCGCCAAGGCCCTTGATGTCGACGCCCTTTTTGCCAGTGAATGGTTTTTCCCAAAGTATGGTTTCGAAGAATTGAATAAAGCACAGGTGCCTGTGATTGTATATTTATGGGGAAAGCATGACCTGAAGCAGCGATTTGAACGTGCTGTGGAATTGGGCGCTGATGCTGTCAGTAGCGACGATCCTGTGGTTTTGCTTCCTTTTGTGGTTCCATTGGATTATCGGCGCTTAAGTAAATGCTAACCATTCACGGCTTGAAATTGGAAATGAGAAATTCGGGAGTGACGAAACGAGTTTACGAACCGGGTGTTTACAAACCGGAAAAGAGGTTTTCAGATATGGTCCGGTACCAGCAATTTCCGCTGAATTTACAACCCTTTGAGATTGTTTCGCTTTGCTCGCAATGATGATGTGCGAATCCTGTCCGGCCCTGTCATTATAAGGAGCTGAAGGCGATGAGGCAATCTATATAGTCCTTTTTGCCGGGAATTGTTTGTCCGGCACAACTTTGATAAGGGGAATAATCAGAAGAAAAGTATTATTTGAGTCAAATGCGACGGAATACAAAGCAATGGTTGAAAAAGCAGGCCCAAAATTGAATATGTTCATCAACAGTTAAAAAGTATGAAGGCCGAATTTCCAATTTCTATTTTCTGTTTTCAACGTTCCGTGAACGGTTAAGAATCTTATTCATCGTAATACTTCCGGTTTTTGCAGGGCGACTTCATTAGGAAGAATGGAAAAATGACTAAATATTTGAAGATCGGCTTGGTTCATCTTGATGTTAAATACAAAGATCCTCGGACAAACCGGGCATTATTGATCAAATTCAGCGAACATGCCGCGGTTCAGGGTGCAAAAATTATCGTAAACACGGAAATGGCTGTCTCTGGTTATTCTTTTGCTAACCGCCGGGATGTATTACCGTTTGCGGAAAACGCCTCCGGTCCGACAGTTTCAGCCTTGGCTGAAGTCTCGCGAAAGCATGGAGTCTACATAGCTGTAGGCCTTCCTGAAAGGGATGAACTCACCGGGATCATGTATAACAGCGCGTTTGTTATCGGGCCTGACGGGGCGGTTGTGTGTAGATATCGCAAGATCAACGGTGAGGCGCGTTGGGCTTGTCCGGGTTCGGGAAAGCAGAACGCGGTGTTCGATACCCCCTGGGGCAGGGTAGGGGTGTTGATTTGCTCTGACTCTTACTATGGATTGATCCCGCGCACCCTTGCCCTCAAGGGGGCGGACATGGTGATTATACTTGCTAATTGGCCATCTTTGGGCTTAGATCCAATTGAAATGTGGCGGGCAAGGGCTTTGGAAAACGGATTTGTGGTAGCGGCCTGCAATCGAACCGGGCAGGATCGCATGATGGATTGCTCTGAGGCCAGGTCTTGCGTTATCTCCCAAACAGGGGAGGTCCTCATTTCAGAATCCAGTCCGGATTCCAGGGTTTTCTTCTCGGATATTCCTTTGGATGGGGATGGATACCTCAACAAATCCCCCAGGGAAACCATTATGCAGCAACGCAAACCCGGTTATTACGGAGATATCTATCTTGACCTCCGGATGATCCGGGACATGTCAACCTGGTATGAACTGCCCGAGCCCGGCCAGGTCAGGGTTTCCTGTATTATGAATACCAAAAAGAATCACAATATTCAATCTGCTGTGGAAAAGGCTGTTAAGCAAAATAAGGGAGATATCCCCCATCTTATTTTACTGCCAAAAAATTTTACTGCAAAAATCCCCGAAGTGGTGATGCAGCTAATGTCCCAAAAATGGAATGTAGGTGTAGCGGCCGTAATCCAAAAACCTGACCGGGCGGCAAAAGCTTTTTTCGCAGGGCCGGAAGGGTCGTCTTACATGGCCCCTTTTTCCGGAAAGGCACAAAAAGGTTCGGAAACTTTACAGGCGCTTACCTTCGGACATGCAAAGGCGGCGTTTGTGGAAAAGGAGACCTTAACGCACCCCGAGGCCTCTGTCGCCCTGGCCAAGCAAGGCTGTGACCTGATTCTGATTTCAGAGGACAAACTCAGTGATGATGATTGCCTGCTCATGGGCAGCCGAACCCTGGATCACATCGCCATTGCTGCCAGCTCTCAAAACCATGCAGGATTTATCATTCCCCCTGAAGGGCATGGGGCCTGGAAAGATAGTCTGGCAGATGAGGATGGTATATGCGGAGTTATCCTGAACACCGGACCATTGCGTGCAAAGCGCTTTCAGGAAAGAATAAATTATCCTCTTCTTTTGCAGCAGCCAACGCTGGCGAACTCCTCTTGGTACTCGGCAGAAAATAACATAACCGTTCGGGGTTAGAGTTCAGTTAAGGAACGAGGACATATTTATTGTCCGTTCCGGGTGTCAGATCTTTGTAAAAGCCGTCAAAAAAAGAAATGTCAGCCAGGTAAGTTACGGGAGTATTCCCAAAAAACAAGCAACATTATTGACCGTTTAATGGACTATAAAACTCGAAATTTCAGTTAAATTAATGGGTTGGGCTTAAAAGCAGATAGATTTCCCCTATTGTGGAATATGCTCCTGATGGTATATCAACCCGATTATTTTTTTTGCAGAAATAACATCTGTCATGCTGTAACCCATTGAAATTACGGCTATCAACGTAAGGCGGGACAGTTGCTTTGGCGGATTTGTCGCTTACGCTCCTTAATCCACCCTGCAAAGTTACGTTGGTAAGCCGACGCAGGGTGGATTAATCGAAGCGAATCCGCCAAAAAGCGGGAAGTGTCCAGATTTAAGCTGGCAGCCGAAATTATCAAAAGGGATACCTCCCCAAAATCCGATATAATCAGCAAATTTTATACCACTATGATGATGATTGTTGTTATACCCGGGCACAAATTTAAGAAACCATTCCCTATATCCCTCTGTTTAAAATATACTTATTTTTGGGCATCCCTCATTTTTACTTTACACTTGGCAGAAAAGTGGCGGCGGCATCCTGCCGCTGATTTAAAAGGCTATAAGCCTCTTCTACAATTTACAATTTTTAGTTCCAAAAAAAGTGTCAACTATTTTTACCTCAAAATGAAGGATGCCTTCGTCCCTTAGTCAACTTTCATGGGTTCAAAGGATCAAGGGCTCAGAGGTTCCATTCTTGTCTCTGGACTGCATTTGGAAAGTGTACTTACGAGAGAAGGGTTATCGCCGGCGGATCTAATCCGTAATTTGGAGCCAAATGGGCAATCAGGGATTCGGAACA
>CAZKDT010000315.1:0-3927 GCA_964551515.1 uncultured Desulfobacteraceae bacterium
CCTGGTATCTATTGTTGAAGGAATATTGGACCATGGCCGCGACTCCGTTGATCTTCTCGAGGCAACTTTCCCCGGGGGATCCATCACCGGTTGTCCCAAGATCAGAACCATGGAGATCATCGACGAACTCGAACCTGACCGGCGCCATATATATACCGGCTCCATCGGCTACATCAGTTTCCACGACACCATGGATCTTTCCATAGCGATCCGCACCGCCACCATATACAACGGGCAAATCATCTTCTCGGTGGGCGGAGGTATTGTCTTCGACTCTGATCCACTGGATGAATATGAAGAAACACTGCATAAAGGCAAGACACTGATAGAGGTTTTTAAGGGAAAAGAAAAAAAAGCGGCAAAAAAAGATTATGTATGGATCAATGGCGCCCTTGAACCTTTGCATCAGGCCGGCATACCGGTGACTGATCTGGGATTTCAATACGGTTACGGGTTTTTTGAAACCATAAGGGTTGATAAGGGAAACATCGGGCATATCGACGCGCATATAAACAGATTTAATCATACCTGGGAACATCTTTTTGCTGAAAAACCGCCGGATTTGACCTGGGATGAAATTATCAATCAGCTAATTGTTCAAAACAGACTGGCAAATGAAACCGCAGCCGTAAAGATGATTGCTACCAGAGGAGACAGGGAAGCCCCCCCTTTTAACCACACGCTTCTGGTTCTGGCCAGGCCATATACCCATCGCCTTGCAGAAAAAAAGGTAAAGGGAGTAAATCTGGCGGTATATTCGCACCCGCGCCAGACCCCATTGGCCGATCATAAGACATTGAATTATTTATATTACTTTCTGGCCGGAAAATGGGCCAAGGCCCGAAACGCCGACGAAGCATTGATATTAAACCCGGACAATACCGTTTCCGAAACCAATACGGCCAACATCCTTCTGATAAAGGATAACACCGTAACCAAACCTGCTTCTCTGCATGCTTTGCCGGGTATAATGGATTCCGAAGTCTGTAAATTTCTCACCGGCCTGGGTTTTGCCACAGAGTGCAAAAGAGTTTTGTTGGATGATGTATTTAATTTTGATGAGATAATGATCACGAACTCCCTGATTGGAGCTGTACCGGTGCTGAGCATAGACGGAAAAAAATTGTCCGAGCCTTCAGACCTGTGGAAAAAGATTAACAAGACCCTCCTGTAACCTACTTTCAGCACCCCCAACATTATAATCGCTAAAAAAAGCTTATTCCAAACCGGATTAACATGAATACCAGTAACATCTTAATAAATTATGGAACTGGCTCAATATCACCATTTGATACATCAGAACTTATTGAGATGTTACTATTATCAGATTTAACAACTGGGCAAAACGTATGATTTTATGCTATTGTTTAAACCCGCTTTAACTTAGTCTTTACAAACTCTCATTAATTTTCATGCAAAATTCAGGTCATAACTTGCGATATTGTCAGCTATAAAGTCCTCCCCTGCCACTTTTCTCTTCCGCGTCGAGAACACATTGCCCATAAAAGCGACGATACTGATAGATGTTCGCAATGATAACCCGGATTGTGCTATATCTCTGAGCGATTATAAATTCATCGTGGAGGATTATGATTGTGCCCGAACCATCCAGGCAACGGCGACTCCTCTTGTTCCCATGGACCCTGGAAGAAAATCTCTATTTTTTGTAACCGCCTATGCAAGCGCCTGGGGTTCTGAACTATGGGTAGAAACAGGGGGTGTAGCCCTTAAAGCCCGTATTGCACCTCCATCCGTGAACCTGGCACCTTCGCACATGTTGTTACTTGGCAATTAAACTAACCAACAGATCTCGATTTGAATCTTTCTGATCATGTCGGATTTCGGAGAAAGGATCTAAAAACAACGCCGGTATCAAAGGTTTTTAGACAGTTTATTTTTAGGTTGACTGGAGGATTGTTGGATGTTCCGGAAATGCATTAACTGCTGAATAGAAACTTATGAACCCGCAAATCGCAGAAAGCCAGAAACCCTTTACCAGCCAATGGGAATTAGGAGCGTTGGGAGCAAATCACCCCCTGCTCAACGCCTCTAATTCCTCCCAACGTTCATACAACTGATCAACTTTCTTTTGAGCCTCCTGGTGTTCGGCGTATCTTTTTGCCAATCGATTGACGTCGCACATAATTTTAGGATCATGAAGCTGTCGTTGCAAATTATCCGCAATACCTTCTGCCTTTTCTATCTGTTTTTCAATCCGGTTCAATTCCTTACGCGCTTCGTAGGCCAACTTCTTCGGTTTCTTATTCCCGGGGCTTTGTGAGGTTTTACCGGACCGGGATATGGCGGGTGGCATGTCTTTCTTATATTGAAGCCATTGGTCATAATCTGCGAAATATTCCGCGCCGCCATCACCATCCAAGTAAAGCAATCGATCACAAAGACGCTCCATGAGAAACCGGTCGTGCGTAATGAGGACCATGGCGCCTGGAAAATCCTCCAGACTCTCTTCGAGCACTTCAAGGGTTGGGATGTCCAGATCGTTTGCGGGCTCGTCTAATAGTAGAATATCCGCCGGTTGCAACATCAAATTGGCCATAAGAACGCGGGCCTTTTCTCCACCGGAGAGTCCGGAAACAGGCATGTCCAACTGATCTTTATGAAAAAGGAATCGTTTGGCCCAGCCGGTCACATGGAAAGACCGCCCCTGATATATGACCGTGTCTCCTTCTGGAGACAGGGCTTGCCGCAAAGTCTGACTCCCATCGGAGAGATCCCTTTTTTGATCAAACGTCAAAATTTGCACCCCCTCCGCCACTTCCACGCAGCCGGCATCAGGAGCCAAATTACCATTTAAAATCTGTATGAGAGTACTCTTTCCGGTTCCGTTTTTCCCCAGGAGCCCAATGCAAATTCCGGGAGAAAGTTTCAAGCTAAGGTTGCCAAAAAGGAGCTTTCCTCCCAGGGTCTTTCTCAGATCTTGCGCATGCAGCAGTTTTTTTGTTTTTCGATGGGTGGTATCAAAGGCTATGTCAAGGCTCCGGTTTTGCGTATTACGGCCTTTTACCGCCTCAAAATTTTCTTGCAGCTGGTGTGCCTTCTCGATCCGGTATCGCGATTTCGAGGTTCTCGCTTTGGGACCGCGACGGAGCCATTCTATCTCACGGCGGATTTTGTTGGAAAGCACAGTTTCAAGTTTGGCCTGTTTATGGATAACCTTCTCCCGCGTTTCAACAAATGCACTGTAATTGCCCTTCACTTTGAGAAACCCCTCCGGATATCGCTGGTTTAACTCAACAACCCGGTTCGTGGTATTTTCCAGAAAGAACCGATCGTGGCTCACCAGGACAAAAGCGAATGGGGCATTTTTGAGAAGGTTTTCCAACCATAGAATCCCCTCCAGGTCCAAATGGTTGGTGGGTTCATCCATGAGGAGCAACTCCGGTTTTTGAAACAGAGCTTCACCAATGGCCAACCTTTTGCACCACCCGCCGGAGAGTGTTTTTACCTTTTGTTCCGTGTTATCTACTCCAATGAGGCTCATGATTTCCTGACGTCGCTTACTGAATTGCCATGCCTCAAGCTCTTTGGGAATGGCGTGGAACAAAATTTCCTCTATGGTTTTCTCAGGATTGAGAAGGTCGTCTTGGGCCAGGTAAATCATGTGCATATTTTTTTTTCGTGAAATCTCTCCGGAATCGGCAGGCTCTATATCAGCTAGGATTTTCAAGAACGTGGATTTCCCGGCGCCATTGGGACCGATCAATCCCATGCGCTCGTTGTCAAAAATCTGTAAAGAAATATCCGTAAATAGGGGGTACGCCCCATAGGATTTACTCGTAAAATGGGTGCTTATCAGTAATCTCGAAGTCATTTTTTTTATTTGTTTTCCCGGGGACATAGGAGGTCTTAACGTAAGTTCTCAATAAATTATGGATTCGGCTCAATATCACCATTTAATACACCAGA
>CAZKDT010000316.1:0-3912 GCA_964551515.1 uncultured Desulfobacteraceae bacterium
TGATGATAACCTTTTTTATTCATTAATTTTCACCCAAAGGGCAAGATTCAGGTATTAACCTATACCAGTTTTTCAGCCACGAATATTTTTATTACTGAACATCGATGAAACCCTTAAAAAATAAATTGCCGTTCCCTTCATACGGGATGTTGATGCTTATTAGCTGCGGAACGGCCTTTGGTTGTTATTTTGCATCAAACATGAGACTTCCGGTTGTCCCGCTTTACGCCAAATCCCTGAACATCAATACCACTCAAATTGGATTTATTAATGCTGCTTTCTTTCTAATTGCCGGCTTTCTATCTTTACCATTAGGTTTTGTTTCTGACCGTTTAGGACGTAAAGTTCTTGCTTCTATAGGGTTGCTGGTTTTATCGAGCTCATTTTTTATGCTCTATTTCAGTGATTCTTTCATTCTGTTGACCTTGAGCTACCTTTTTATCGGCGCCGGAATGGCTGCGTTCGGTCCAACCATGATGTCGTTTGTTGCAGATATTTCTCCTGCTACCCACCTTGGGCGCTCATACGGTTGGTACACAACAGCTCTATACTGCGGTATGAGCTTGGGGCCTGCCGCCGGAGGGTTTGTGGCTCAAGCATATGGATATCTTCAAGTTTTCCTTATTTCAGGAACTTTGGTTTTCTTGATTTTCTGGATAATTGTCTTTTTTCTTCCCCGCACTCGATCGGTTTTAGAAACATACTCCGAAAAACCAAAAACTGTTGCTGTCTTACGTCAGTTATTTAAAAATCGTCCACTGATGGGTTGCTGGCTGGTTACCCTGGGAGGTTGCTTTGGACTTGGAATGTTTGTTACGTTTATTCCGCTTCACGCGCAAAATCAAGGCCTGAATATCAGTCAAATCGGGTTTGTATTTTTTGCACAGGGATTGACCAACGCGCTTTCTCGAATTCCTTTGGGATACCTGAGTGATAAGGTCGCTGATCGTAAGATTCTTGTGGTCATCGGAATTATTGGTTTTGCCATCGCTATGGCGGGTTTTGGGATGTCCCGAACTGTGGGCCATTTCATGATGTTTGCAATTGCATTGGGGGTCAGCATGGGATTGGCTTTTACATCTGTTGGGGCCCTGATCGCAGAAACCGTCGACTCTGAATCACGAGGAGTTGCAATGGGAGGATATAACACCTGTATATATTTCGGCATGATGTTGAATTCCGCTCTAATGGGAACCATCATTCAAAGGATTGGATTTGAATATGGATTTTACCTGACAGCTGTTGTGAATGTCCTTTTCATTGCCATTTTTTATCTTTTAATGAGTAACTTTTCTCCTATCAGTAATGGATATTGAGCTCGCGCCCTGGTCAGTGATTAGTGCAAATAAAAAAAGGGCTGCAGTAACATGACGGCAACCCTTTAAATTTTATGGTGCGCCCGGCAGGATTCGAACCTGCGGCCTACGGATTCGAAGTCCGGCGCTCTGTCCAGGCTGAGCTACGGGCGCATATAACCTGAATCTTGCATGCCATATTTCGAAAGATTAAAATAATTTTTGTATTTAAAATTCACGTATAATTTAATTGGATATTACTTAATTAATAAGCTATAAAAACATATATGTCAATGACAACTTGGAGCTAATTTTTTCTCTATCACCTAAATTCTGGAATCCTCTTCGAAAAAAGTTAATGCAAATTTTAAGTATCACTAAAGCGCCCCAGTACGATCCCGCTTCTGCTGGACCTATATGGCAGGTGAAAATGCAAAAAAAAGAAATCATAAAATAAGTATCGCACCCAATTAAAATGAACCATTTCTAAAGTTATATATATCATTATATTCAAGTTAGTTGAATTATTTTAATTAATCTTATACTTTAATAATATATAATGAACGAAAAACACATGGAATTCATGAAGCTGGCGTTAAATCAGGGCAAAAAGGCTGGACAAAAGTCGGAAGTTCCTATAGGTGCAGCGCTTGTTGCTGAATCAGGAGAAATCCTTTCCTTATCACACAACCAGACAATAAGTCTTGCTGATCCCACTGCACACGCGGAAATAATTACACTACGCGAGGCTGCGCAAAAGGTTCTGAATTACAGGTTGTTAAACACAACTCTGTATGTTACTATTGAACCATGTATTATGTGTATGGGGGCAATTGTTCACGCCAGAGTATCAAGGGTTGTTTTCGGCGCCTATGACCCAAAGTGGGGGGCTGCCGGTTCCCTGTATAATTTTGCCGATGATACAAGATTGAATCACCGGCCGGAAATCATACACGGTATATGCCAGGATGAGTGCCTAACACTTATCCGGGATTTCTTTCGTGCAAAACGGATTTAAGTTAAAAAGGAGTAACAAGTGTCGAACATAGTAGTTGTCGGAACCCAATGGGGTGATGAAGGCAAAGGTAAAATAGTTGATCTTCTGTCGAAATTTGCCGATATTGTTGTAAGGTTTCAGGGAGGTAATAATGCAGGCCATACGATTGTTGTAAACGGCGAGCAGTTAATAAGTCATCTGGTTCCTTCCGGTATTCTGCAGAAAAAAACTTGCATTATCGGCAATGGAGTGGTGGTTGATCCTGCAGTTCTGGTGGAAGAACTCGACAATCTGAAAAGTAAGGGCATAGACGTGGGTTCGGATATATTTAAAATCAGCGAAAAAGCACATATCATTATGCCATATCATAAACAGATAGATCTTGCCCGTGAAAAGAAAAAAGGTAATAAAAAAATAGGAACCACGGGACGTGGGATAGGACCCTGCTACGAAGACAAGGCCTGCCGCAGGGGAATACGCTTTGTTGAACTGATTGATCATGAGGTTTTTAAAGAAAATGTAAAAACTGTTTTAGAAGAGAAGAATTTTTACCTTAAACATTATCTGTCTTCTGAAACATTAGATCCGGACAGCATTATTGATCAGTATAAGGGTTATGCGAAAAGGCTTGCGCCCCATGTTGTAAACATCTCTATTTTGATAAACCAGGCAATCAGAGAAAACAAGCAGATCCTTTTTGAGGGCGCCCAAGGCACCCATCTTGATATTGATCACGGCACCTACCCTTATGTTACTTCGTCAAATACTGTCTCGGGCAATGCCTGTTGCGGAGCAGGTATAGGCCCAAAAGAAATCACCGGTGTTATCGGTATTGTAAAAGCCTATACTACCCGGGTGGGAAAGGGACCCTTCCCCACGGAGCTTTTTGATGAAGTTGGTGAAGCAATTCAAATAAAAGGCGTGGAATTCGGCGCTACAACCGGACGAAAGCGCCGATGCGGATGGCTTGATACAGTTTTATTAAGAAATTCTTCACGCCTGAATGGACTTACAGGTCTTGTTATTACTAAATTAGATGTATTGGGAGGACTGAAATTCCTTAAAATCTGCACCGGCTATGAATATAAAGGTGACATTATCCATGATTTTCCGGCAAGTATAAAGATTCTTGAGTCCTGTAAGCCGGTATTAGAAACTCTGCCGGGATGGTCTGAAGATATATCTAATGTCCGAAAAATAGAGAATCTGCCCAAAAATGCCAGAAACTACCTTAGCAGGATTGAAGAACTTACCGAAAAACCTATTAATATTATATCTGTTGGTCCTTGCAGGGATGAGAGCATCATATTCAGTAATCCTTTGGTGTAGCAAAGTTAAGTCAAAAAATGGCTTTTTACGAACGTTGTATGTTTTAGGTGTTAAGTGGGGTGGTGAAAATTGTCCATAATATGGCTTTAAAAAATATCCCATATTTATTCCTTCCCGTATGCCTGGTTTCAGGTGTCAGGTTTCAGGTGTCAGGTTTCAGGTGTCAGGGGCTAAGGTTCAGAATAAATGACACGCTTAATTTAACATTAGTTGCCAACAAATTCTTTGTCTTTATTTTCAATTGTACCCCGCATACACTTTGGATAACCGCTTAAAAAAACAACGGGGGCA
>CAZKDT010000317.1:0-3867 GCA_964551515.1 uncultured Desulfobacteraceae bacterium
TCGGTAGATTAGCTTAGACGTTAGCGTATAAGGATATAATCAATTTCTATTGGTTTTTTAAATTAAAAAAAGGGGAAAAAGATATAATTGAAAGAAAAAATAAAAAGAGAGATTGATTCTATTCCTGATGAATATTTAGTTCAGTTAGAAAAATATGTTAAAATATTAAAAAATAACATTCAAAAAGAAAAACGAATAAAAACTTTTCATTTGCAGGGAAAATTTGACAAAGTAAAGATAAGGAAATTAGCATATGAATAATTCTATATTAATAAATACAAATGTGCTTATTTATGCTGTTGATGCTGATTCTCAATTTCATAACCAGGCTTGATGGCGTCGTAAAAAGTCTCCATATACTGTGAGCGTTTGTCCATACGTTAGACATCTTGTATGCCTTCACGAATGACCAAACACTATGTCTTGTATATGAAGATTTTTACTTAGCCATTGGTTCTACTTTTTAGGGGTTCATCAAAATTATTACGCTAACAAAATGCTTCACTGGACTGGCAATTCGCTGCGCTCCATAGCAGCAGGTGAGCTTTAACGATATACCTATAATACAAGGCACTGTAATCACATGAATTCAAACTTATCTTTTATCACAAACGAAGAGAATCAAAGCCTTAAAGGGAGATTCAGAGAGTTAATCAACGATACGTCTTTTTTTGACTGTCTCGTTGGATACTTTTATTCCAGCGGTTTTTATGCTGTTTATCCGTCCCTTGAAAATACAGACAAAATACGAATACTGATCGGTATTGGCACAAACCGGCAAACATTTGACATGCTGGAACAGGCAAACAGGCAATTACAACCCGCCTTTGATTTTTCCCATGCCGAAACTAAGCAGGAAGTTGAAAATCTTGTCGAAAACGAAATGGCCGATTCTGAAGATAACCGAAAGGTTGAAGATGGCGTTCACACCTTTATTGATTGGATAAAAAAAGGGAAGCTGAAACTCAGGGCGTACCCCTCTCAAAAGATACATGCCAAACTCTATATCATGACATTCAAAGAAGGTGACCGCGACACCGGCCGTGTCATCACCGGTTCAAGCAATTTCACACGGTCCGGCCTGATCGATAATCTGGAATTCAATGTGGAGTTGCAGCGGCCCGAAGATTACAACTTTGCCTTGAAAAAGTTCAATGAATTGTGGGAAAGAGCGGTTGATGTCAGCGAAAAATATGTGCATACGATTCAGGAAAAGACCTGGTTGACCCAAAACATATCGCCCTATCAGCTCTATTTAAAATTCCTTTACGAGTATTTCAAGGATGAGCTTAGTCAAACAGATGAGGTTTTCGTTAAATATCTGCCCCAGGGATTCAAGAAACTGGAATATCAAGAGCAGGCGGTTTTGAATGCCAAAAAAATACTTCTGGAATATGGCGGTGTGTTTATCTCAGACGTGGTCGGGCTCGGCAAAACCTACATCTCAGCTATGCTTGCCGGCCAACTGGACGGCAGAACCCTTGTTATTGCACCACCTGTTCTTTTGGAAAAATCCAATCCGGGATCCTGGCCCAATGTGTTTTCAGATTTCAGGGCTCCGGCGGATTTTGAATCGCTCGGGAAACTTGATGATCTTTTAAACAGGGGAACGGAGAAATATACCAATATCATCATTGATGAAGCGCACCGTTTCCGCAGGGAAACAACCATCACCTATGAAAAACTGGCGGCAATATGCCGGGGGAAGCGAGTTATCCTGGTAACGGCGACACCCTATAATAATACGCCTCAGGACATATTGAGTCTGCTGAAACTGTTTCAGAAGGCAAAAAAAAGCACTATTCCGAGCCTTCCTGACTTGGAATCGTTTTTCAACAACCTCGAAAAGAAACTCAAGAAACTGGATCGGAAAAAAGACTATGAGAAATACATCAAAACCGTAAAAGAGAATGCCCGAGAAATCCGGGAAAAGGTTTTGAAATATCTGATGGTGCGCCGCACCCGGACCGAAATCGAAAAATACTTCAAAAAAGATATTGAAGAACATGGATTGAAATTTCCGCAGGTCGAAAAACCTGCTCCGCTTTTTTATGAACTCAATGACAAGGAAGATGAAATATTCAATAAAACCATTGACCTGATCGCCAACAAGTTCAGATACGCCCGTTACATGCCCATGCTGTATTATGAAGGCAAGATTGATCAACTTGAAGCGCAGTCCCAGCGGAATATGGGCCGGTTTATGAAAATCCTGCTGATCAAACGGCTGGAAAGCAGTTTTTTCGCATTTCGCAATTCGGTGAACAGATTCTTATATTCTTATGAGATGTTCCTCAAGGAATTTAATGATGGTTATGTTTATGTCAGTAAAAAACATACCGGCAAGATATTTGAACTGCTGGAAAACGACGATGACGAAGCGATTCAAAAGCTGATCGATGAAGGTAAGGCGGAAAGATATGATAGTAAGGATTTTAGGGATGACCTGAAAAAGGATCTGGAACATGACCTTGAAATTTTAAAAGAAATTAAAAGCCTTTGGGATCAGGTACAGCGGGACCCAAAACTCCTACGCTTTAAAGAGGAACTGTCAAAAAACCGTATTTTAAAGAATAATCACCTGATTATCTTTACTGAATCCAAAGAGACGGCCAATTACATGTATAAAAATATAAATCAGCAATATCCCGGAAAAGTCCTTCTGTTTACCGGCGATTCGGAAGAATCTGTTCGGGATAAAGTCATTGAAAACTTTGATGCCCGGGCTCGTCATAAAAAAGATGATCATCGCATCCTGATTTCCACCGAAGTACTCTCTGAAGGTGTCAACCTGCACCGCGCCAATGTGGTGATCAATTATGACATCCCTTGGAACCCTACCCGTATGATGCAGCGGGTAGGCCGCATCAACCGGGTGGATACGCCCTTTGATGTCATTCATACCTTTAATTTTTTTCCCACGGTGCAGTCCAATGACCAGATCAAATTAAAAGAAGCCGCAGAAAGCAAAATCAACGCCTTTCTGACACTGCTTGGCGGGGACGCGGAATTGCTGACCGAAGGTGAACCCATCGGCTCCCATGAGCTTTTTGATCGTTTGACTTCGAAGAAAACATTGGAAGGAGACGGTGAAACCGAGGAAAGCGAACTAAAATACCTGTATGCGATACGGGAGATCAGAGAAAACAATCCTGAACTTTTTGAGAAAATCAAACGCCTTCCTAAAAAAGCCCGTACCGCCAAGGAGGGCAAAGATACCCCGGATGCTTTAATCACCTACTTTCGGTGGGGAAAACTGCAAAAGTTCTTTATGGTGCAGGCTGCAAACGTGGCCGTCGAATTGGACTTCATGACCGCTGCCAGCCTCCTTGAGAGCAAGCCGGATGAAAAAAAGAAAAGTCTTCCAGGGCATTTTTTTGATCTGTTGGATAAGAACAAGGAAGCCTTTATCATAGCCACCACTGAAGAGATGGCGGAACCTAAAAAGAAAAGGGGCCGGGACAGCGCGGCCAATATCCTGCGCATTCTAAAGGTAACTCTTAAAAACACACAAAAACTCACTGAAGGCCAAGAAGACTATCTTAAAAAAGTCCTGATCCAGCTTGAAGAAGGAGGTCTGCCCGGGCAGACAATAAAAAAAACCCTGAAAGCCTTGAACTGTCTGGGGGGTGAACTGATTAATCCTTTCAAGGTGCTGGCGGTTTTGCAGACGCACATTCCCCAGCAGCTGCTTAAAAGTCATTACGCGGAACAAAATCCAGTCGTATCCGGAAAACGCGAAGTAATTCTATCATTATATCTGTCTGCGTGTGGGCACACACAGGCAGGTCTGACAGGTAAATAACTATGAATAAACAACAGGCACAACAAATCATCCAGGAAACCTTTGAAAGCCCGTTTGACAAA
>CAZKDT010000318.1:0-3866 GCA_964551515.1 uncultured Desulfobacteraceae bacterium
TTTGGTTTCAGGTGTCAGTGTTCAGGTTTCAGGTCTGGCGATTCCTGACACCTGACACTTGAAACCTGACACCCGAGACCCGATGGCGATGTTTTCGCTCAAAAATAAATAAGTTAATGCGTGAAAACCATTTTAACAAATCGGTAATGCTCCCACTCAATAATCACTCAAGTCAGGTCTTATTTTTCGACACATCCCGGAGACGTAATGGAGAACGCTTCTTTCAGAAACTTGTGTCTTTTTCATACCCTTGACGGACTGCGCGACGGGCTTTCGCATTTTTCCGGAATGAGCCGTGCCGCCATTATCTATGCAGTAAGACCTGATGATCCGGTTTATGTTTATGATCCGCAACATCTTCTCCATGGCCATGAACCCAAGTTCAAAAAACTCTATCTTGAATCTAACGAGTGGAGAGAGAAGGCATCTGACATATCCAGAATTATTCGTTCGGGGCATGTTCAGCCCGAAAAGAATCTTCAACTCACAGGGCTCATCTCTTTTGGCGGAAGATCCCACTCTATTTTTTACCAGATGTGGTTTACTGAGCATCATCCGGATATGTGTTCAATCGGCCCCACAGAATGTTGGCTTGAACATGCGACCTGGCTTCTTTCCCATGATTTTGCCACTGAAGACCCTTTGTATGCAGGTAATTCCGGATATGTTTTGCGTAACTATACAACCCATGCGGTTCGCGATTATATCGTGGATCAAATGAACATCCGGCTGGGATGGGACAGCTCACTTCGGATTTTTCCCGTTCTGGATGCCGTGCATCGATCCCTCAATCGGACATGAGTTGTTTCAAATTGCTTCCAGAATTGTTCACACTGCCGAGAACGGAAAATACGGCTGCACCCTTGTCATTGATTTTAACGAGGAACCTGTCAAAATTTCCGGGCAAAAACTTGAACCGCCCCTTGATTTGCGCCAGAATGACTTTCTGGAATTTTCGGAATCTCTTTCAAAGGTCGACGGCGCCTTGCATATCGGAGCCGATTTGAAACTTCACGGGTTTGCCTGCCTTCTGGACGGCCGGGCCACTCCGGCCGAAGACCGAGCACGGGGGGCACGTTTTAATTCCGCGCTTCGCTTTACCGCTGAACAGAACAACCTGATTATCATAGTGGTATCTTCAGACCGACCCGTTTCCGTGATTCAGGAAGGCATAGAATTGAATGCTCAATGTGAATGGAAACCGGTTTCAAGATGCGCTGTTTCACCGCCGTTACTAAAAAAATGGCTTTCCGGCGCATAAACCCCTTGCCGCGCCCTGGCCGCAGCTTTCAGAACCTCCACTTTAACGTCTACATAATCATAAACCCTGGCTTTTTTCTTGCCCGGTGCGGGCCGGAGCACCCGGCCAATGTATTGAAGCACCCGGCCGCTGAATTTTATAGGCGTTGTCAGAAACAACGGAGACAGATCCTTGCGATCAAATCCCTCTCCTATGAGCTGCCCTGTAGCCAGCAACACCTTGACGTTTCCCTGATTCAGCCGGTCCAGGACCTCCCGCCGATGACTGCCGGTAACATCGCCAGTCAAAACTTCGCAGGATATATTATATCCATATTGCAAAATCGCCTTCAGGTTCTCACAGTGTTTTTTTCTGTCGGATAGAACCAGACAGACCCCACCGGTGTTCTCTACCTCCTGTGCAACATCAGATGCGATCAGGCGGTTTCTATCATCGTCCGACGTGAGTTCGGATATCATTTTGCTGTATTCATTCACCGGATCGTAAAAGGGCTTAAAATCAGTCTCCCGGATGATAATTTCAGCAGGCAGTACATCACCGCTTTCAACCAAACGGATTTGATCGATTTTTTGATGCATATCTCCCAGGTACCAGAATATCAATTTTGACAACTGGTCCCGGCGCCACGGGGTTGCCGACAGTCCCAGCATATATTTGGAATCAAAATCGCTCACCGCCTGGGTAAAGGTTCGGCTGGGACATCGATGGCATTCATCCACCACCAGAAACCCCACATCTTTGGATACGTCCTGGGCACATTTATACAAAGATTGAACCAGGGCCACCGTAAGCTTTTCTCCCACATTTTTTTTCCCGCTTCCGATAAACCCCACGTCCTCCTCGGGTATTCCGAGAAACTCCCCTGCCCTTTCCACCCATTGATACGCCAGATCTTTGGTATGCACCACAATCAGGGCGGGTTGCCGGCGCCGGGCAATCATGTACAGCGCCATCACCGTTTTTCCGCTGCCCGTGGGGGCGTCCAATGTGCCGAAATCTCTTGTAAGCATGACCGTAACCGCTTGGTTCTGAAACGGCTTGAGTTGCCCGTCAAAATTGAACTCCACCGGCGTCAACACCCGTCTTTGATCATCAATCTCAATCGGTACCTTCCGGCGTCTGCAGAGCAACACCAACTGCCGCATATATCCCTTGGGTATCCACAGGCCGCCGCCCCGGGTTTTATCATAAAATCTAAGCAGTTTTGGGGTGCCCCGGTTCCAGCGGCCCATTTTCTGATTTTCCAGCCACTTGGGATTGGCAAATGTCAGCGTATCCATGAGCTTAGCCCGGATTTCCCCGGGAATATTGGAAAGCCTGAGATTGTTTGTCAGAATGATTTTCAAAGGGGTGGGGGGTGTCATATTATTTCTTTTAGGGGGGTGTAAATCAAGATTGTTGTCTGCTAAGATTGCCATTGCTATTTGGTTTCATGTGTCAGGAACCATGTTCAGTTTTTTATAGACCTCAAGATCCTCCACGTCCATATAATTGCTATGGGTCACCTCGTTTTGCCCTTAATCCTGACACCTGACATCGGAGCCACGGTTTGTCAATATGCAAGGATAAGAGTTTACAAACGGTCTTAATTTACACCCCTTTTAGGGTATCCAGGGGACTTTTAACCGCATCCATATCGTTGCTCATAACATGGGTATAGATTTCCGTGGTTCTCACATCCGCATGACCCATGAGTTGTTGAACAATACGAATATTGGTGCCGTTTTCAAGCAAATGGGTTGCAAAACTATGACGAAACGTATGGCATCCCGATTTTTTGTATATTTGAGCCTTGATCAAAGCACGTTTAACCGCCTTTTGAAGACCTGATTCCAGAACATGGTGGCGCATAATCTTTCCGCTCCTGGGATCTTTAGAACGCTTTTTGGCCGGGAATACATACTGCCAGGCGGTTTCCTTTGGAGCCTGTCTATATTTACGGGCCAAAGCTTCCGGGATATAGACCTCCCCGAAACCTTCTTTTAAATCATCTTTGTGCATTAAGACCACGGCATCAATTTGTTTTTTTAATTCAATTCGGACCGATTCAGGTAAATTAACCGCCCTATCCTTACCCCCTTTAGCGTTCCGGACAAATAGTTTCCCCTGTCCAAAATCCACATCCTTAACCCGCAAGCGCACGCATTCCATCAGTCGCAGACCGCAACCATAAAGCAGTTGGGCCATCAATTTATGTTTGCCGTTCATGCCGGCCAGTATGTTGCTGACCTCCTCTTGTGTAAATACGGTTGGTAAATTTTTCCTCCGTTTTGACCGCGTCGGCGCGATACCCTCTCCCAAATCAATATCAAGAACCTTCCTGTACAAAAATATCAATGCATTCAGTGCCTGCTTCTGGGTTGCGGCAGCAACATTCTTCTGTTCAGTCAGATGGCTCAAAAACCGCTCAACTTCATTTTTACCCATATCTTTGGGATGGGTATTGCCGCCATAAAATTTTATATACTGTAATATCCAGGAACGGTAAGACTGTTCGGTTCTGTATGCATAATGGTAGTATCGTAAAACTTCACGGACTTGATCCATTAAGCGATATTCCGGATTGGGTTTAAATTTTACCTTGCTTTCCATTACCTTATTATAT
>CAZKDT010000319.1:0-3793 GCA_964551515.1 uncultured Desulfobacteraceae bacterium
CCGCTCTTACCATCATTTACATCAAGGACATGATCTTCGGCCGTCACATACGGACTTTCAATCGTGGGGTAGGTTTCAAAATCGACTTTGGTACCGTTGATTGTTGATTTCGGCAAACCGGTATCAAAACCGGTATGCCGAATTGACAATTCATACCCGCGGTTGGATGTATATTTCACGAAATGATCTTTTTTCAGACGTCTCAGATCAAGCTGTTTCCTGCTAAATTGCTTCTTGAACTTATCAAATGATCCATATTCGGTTTGATCTCCCATCTCAATGGCAAATCCCGTAAGTTCGCCGGGAATGCCGATACGGAAAAAATCCTTTCGCACGCTCTTTTTCCAGGCAGCTCCCGGTGAAAAAGGGATCACCGCGATATAAGTGTTTCCGTCCCGGATAAAAAATCCGTTTTCGGTCTGTACACGTTCTTCAACACTTTTCGGAATATAGACAAAACACTCCTGGATTAGTTCCTTCAGCCGATCCGAGGCAGAGCCGCCTTTTTGACGGTAGTTTTTGAACGGGTCGATTTCCGGTATATAATAAAACAGGACAGCGGCGTTTTCTTTTTGCACCATCTGCAAGCATGGAGAAAACCCGAACAGGTCCTCGTCCAAAAAATAGGTGCCTTCAATTTCACCCTTGTTTTCGATATTATCTCCAAAGCCCCACATAGATTCTTCTTTGCTCCATTTCTTTTTTGTGAACCAGTAGGGGTGGGCCGCTAAAAGATAGTTGTATGGATGCTTTGACTGCCAGCTTGCGGTAAAGGCAATGGTTGTGGGAATTGAACTGAATATCTCATGGGTTATTCTCAGGTTACCGCCGCCCATTGCATAATTCTTGTGAATATACACGTATCTGAAAAACGACTTTTGATAGGGATATTTCCACGATACTTTCTCTTTTGCCAAATTATTCTGACAGAATTGTGAAACATAGCCCTTATTGGCGCATGCCTGCCGAATGGTAAACGGCAATTGCACCTTTTTGGTTAAAATGTTTCGGATAGCCTTATGCGGCATATAATCTGTCAAGGCGATAGAAACTACAGGTGACGGCATTCGTAGATTTGATAAGGCTTCCGGCGTTTCGCCCGTATCCGCTCCATAAACCCAAAGAAGTCTTGAAAGGGCATGTTTTCCATAAGCCTCAATTCCCCGGTAAGCTGCTCTGCACAGAGGGCCGTTGACAAAACGGTGATGATAATTCAGGGCTGCATTGGCAAAAAACCAGTCCAGCACGGCCCGGGCCATAAGCCGGGCAACGGGGTCTTGGGCATACTGCCAGGCACTTGCCCAGGCTTCCATGTGCACAGGAAAATAAATGTGGGACAGAAATTCACTGTTGGAGCTGCCATAAACCGCGCGTCCATAACGCTGCATGTAGGCCATGCATTCGTCCATGACCTGCCTGCCGGTCAGGCCGTGCTTGAATTCAGCCTCTGGAAAAGATTGCCCAAAAAGCAGACCGGCAATGCGCTTCATGGCAATGTGGTTTTCCGTCCCGTAGCCAAAAAAGCCGGAATAAGTAACCGTTTCCTGCTTAAACCGGGCGATCTCTTCCTCGGAGAATGATTCATGGAAATGATAAAAGGCCTGGGCGGCACGTATCTTGGTGAACATGTTGTCCCGCTGCCGGTAGCGCATAGCCCTGAGAATGACATCTTTGGCAAGCTTTTTATCGGGATGGGTTTCAAGCACCGCCGAAGCGATCGGAATCAGGCGCTTGCCATTGAGCTGTCCCGCCTTTTTCTTGATAGCACCGGCCAAAAGATCCCGGCTGATAGCATCAGAAGCAGTTTGGGACAGGACAAAATCCTTGCGCTTCTTGATTGCCTCATCAGAACAATCACCAGGATACGGCAATTGATATCTTGATATGGCGGTGTAGTCACCTTCATGCAGTGCCTGGGCAGAGGCATCCTTTTCTTCGCAAAAAAAGCCTGAAAGTAACGCCAAGAGAAAAAGCAAGGCAAAAACCCGCATCGAATTAGAAAAATTCATAGAAACTCCTTGAAAATAAATTTCAATTCTGAATGATTCTAACTAGATATGTTCCTGTTAACTTTTGTAACAGTCAATAACATGGAGTGCACTGTCCCCACTTTCTCACATCTCATTCAGCGCCGCACAGACCTCATCAACCGTGATGGACCGTATACACATTTTGTCATAGCGCTCACAGACCACCAGCTTGCATCCGTAGCATGGAGTCTGGTGGTAGAGCACCCGGTGTTGGTTGCCGAACGGGTACCATTCCCCGGGTTTGTTCCGCGCACTGAAAATGGCGACGCATGGCGTACCCACAGCGGCTGCAAGGTGCATAGGCCCACTGTCATGGCCAATAAAAAGCGCGGCTTTTTCCATTACAACACCGGTCTCCCGCGGGGTGAGCTTGCCGCAAAGGTTGAGAACCGGTCCGTGCCATTTTTTCGCAATCTCCTCGCTAAGTGAAGCTTCATCAGCCGAACCCACCATCACCAGACCCGGATCATCATGCGGCCGGCTCCACTCAGCAAACAGGGACTTCCAGTTTTCCCGGCCCCAGTCCTTTGTATCCGCCTTGGTGCCGATACTGGCACACACAAACGCGTTTTGGCCTTGCCAGTCTTTCAAAAAAACATTTGCATTATTGCGCTCATTCTCTGTAAGATCAAGGCTCCAGCTTGAAGGGTCATTCAAGCGCGCATCTCCCAGTACCGAAAGACATCGTGTCAACCTGCTTGCCTCCGACTCCCATAGTCCGTTCCCCTGTGGCGGCCTGATGTTTTGAAGATCCTTGTACCACGGTACGCCAACCAGTTTTGGAATTCCGCAAGCCTTAAAAAAAAGCGCATCCCGTACCGCTTTGATTATCCCTCGTGGCGCAGCCAGATAGACCAGAACTTCGGGTCCCCAGGCATGAATCTCACGTGCCAGTCGATAAAGTGTTGAAGGATTCCGGGTCTTGATGGGATAACGAAAATAACCATGAACAAGATTCATCGGCCCAAGTATGGTATCCAGAGGCGCCACTTTTGCTCCATTGGGAAAGTTAGTAAGAACACGGCGCTTCGCATTGGGAAAGACTCTTGCGATCAGCTTAAAACAGGGAAGGGCTACCACTGTATCACCGATGCTGCCGAGACGGTATATGAGAACTTTTTTAATGTCTCTATAGTTTATTTTCATCCAGGCAATCCATTTTTTAATTCCTAATGCTTAGAATTCTTGAACCCCACTGCAAGAAAATTCTGGCTGAAAATAGCATCCCGGCCCGTGTTTCCGGTTTCTACGGCTAAGTACAGGCGCAGGACGCCGCGGATGCATCGCCAGAGTATCCAGCGCACCATGCTTTTGATCCCGTGAGGTACAGGTCGATCCTCATAGCATTCCACCCTGGAGAATCCGGACGCAAGAAGAAGCTGCGTGATGGATGTGCGGGTAAAGGCCAGCTCATGGGTAAAGTCCCCAAAAAACATACGATTTCCAAATGGCGATTCCGCGTTGGGCGTGTGGATGATCCATCTGCCGCCGGGCTTCAGCACCCGGAAGACTTCATCTACCAGCCCGATGAGCTCATCCTTGGTAAAATGCTCGATCAGGTCGAAGGCCACAACGCAATCCAAAGACCCATCCGGCTGTTCTGGCAAGGCATCCATCACATCGCCTTGCGAAACCCCCTCGATTCCCAATCGGCGTGCTGCCGCTACCTGTTCCGGTGATCCGTCCACACCGTGTATATTCCGGTAGCCCATTTGCCGGGCCACATGGATCAGGGCGCCATGACCACAGCCAAGCTCCAGAAT
>CAZKDT010000320.1:0-3793 GCA_964551515.1 uncultured Desulfobacteraceae bacterium
ATCTGCCGGACCTACGGGGCAGGCAGGCATAGCGTGCTATTTCGAGGATTGAAAAGAAGCGGGAACGCCACCGGGGACCGAAAAATGCCGTTTATTGATGGACTCTATTTAAACAAACGAACCCACGATTGAAAAGTGACTACCTTGTCAGTACCGTATGGCTCAAGGTAGCGCAAGATATCTTCAACAGATTTTTCATTTACAATCAGATTGCCATTTTTGGAAAAGAACTTGTCAGCAAAACATATAACCTGTTCCTCTATGGAGACGGGTACCATATCATGTTGAGGCAGCGGGAGGTTATAACGCTTTATTTCTTCAGCAGTTATGCCGACTCCCACATGCCGTTCGCACACAAGTGCATGTTTCGGCAGTCCCTTGCTTTCAAGAATTTCTCTTCCCAGATATCCATGACAGACATAGGGATATTCCCCAGTACAGCCAAGTTCCGGAGTATGGGTCAGGAAAATGCCAATGTCGTGAAGCATGGCAGCTTCCCGGATAAAATTAAGATCCGGATTAAGATGGGACACTTTTTCAACAGCACTTACGGCCTTATTCGCCACCTGCGTTCCATGTTGTACAAGAATATTATAGGTTCTGGTGCCGGGTTGGTAAAATTCAGCTATAATTTTAAGAGGATTCATATAATTGAATATTGAATATTTAAAAACTTCTGCATAAACGGATGCGTCGCACCGCTTTATCCGAGTTCGGATTTTCCCGAGAGCAATACTCCCTCTATAAAAAGATCCAGTCCCCCGTCCAGGACACCGTTTACATTGCCCACCTCAAGGTTTATGCGGTGATCCTTAACCAGTTGATAGGGATGCATTACATAAGACCTGATTTGATTTCCCCATGCAATTTCGTTTTTGCTTTCATGAATTTCCTGTAATTTATCATCCTGCTTCTGCTTCTCAAGCTGATAAAGTCGTGATTTAAGGACCTTCATGGCAAGTTCTTTATTTCTATGCTGGGATTTTTCCTGCTGGCATTGAACAACTATTCCGCTGGGAAGGTGAGTAATGCGAACCGCGCTGCTGGTTTTGTTAACATGCTGACCTCCGGCGCCGCTGGCCCTGAACACATCAATACGCAACTCCTTGTCATCAATTTGGACAACGATTTCATTTTTGAGCTCCGGATAGACAAATACCGAGGCAAAAGACGTATGCCGTTTTCCGCTCGCGTTAAACGGTGAAATTCTTACCAGACGATGAACCCCTTTTTCTGCTTTTAGATAGCCATAGGCATAGTCACCGTCTACCGTGAACGTCACGCTTTTGATTCCGGCTTCATCTCCGGGCTGGAAATCAATGACCTCCAGTGTAAACCCCTTACGTTCGATCCAGCGGGTATACATCCTGAAGAGCATTTCGGCCCAGTCCTGGGCTTCGGTTCCTCCTGCTCCTGCGTTAATGGAAATAATGGCGTTGTTTTGATCATCCTCGCCATCGAGCATAAGATCTATGGAAAGTTTTTTTATTTTTTTTTCTATTGCTTGTATTTGCTGGGAGACTTCTTCTATGGTATCGGCATCTGACTCTTCAATGGCAAGATCAAGCAGGATCTGACTTTCTTCAAGATCGGTGTAAAGTTGATTAAATGATACCACTTTACCGGAGATCACGGTTCGTTCTTTTAAAACTGGTTTGGCGGCTTCGGGATTATCCCAAAAATCTTTTTTGGCAATCAGCGTCTCGATTTCCTTAAGCCTTTTTTCTTTTTCTACAAGGTCAAAGACACCCTTTCAATTGTTCTAATTTAATAAAATGTTTCTTAATGTTTTCCTTGAGTTCTAAACTCATTTTTTACCTCCTATAGTAAAGAATCCTGATCCATAGGGCCGGGCTTTCATTTCGCTCCAGAGATTTGGAGTCACCTTTTATGTTCTATTGAAAAATGGAATTCCGCTAAACCCAACTTTTCAATATTCCATCATTTAACTATTCCAATTGGGGCGAAGCTTCTAACTTGTAACATCTTAATAAATTATGGATTCGGCTCAATATTACCATTCAATATACCAAAACTGAGAAGTTACTCTCAACTTTATATATTATATATATTATATTTGTTTTCGTTCTATCTTTCAACTCTTGTTTTGGCTTCATTTGAATATTTCCTAATGAAATAACCCAAAAATCCTGTAACCAGGGTTATCCCAAGACATGCCATGGCAAACAGATCTCCAAAGTGAGAATAAAAGCTCGTCTTCTCAAGTATGGGAACAGGCCGTGTTATTGTTACGTCCTTAAAAAGTGGTGTGGCGGCGATAACCCTGCCGCAAGGATCTATAAACCCGCTGATACCGGTATTTGCAGCACGTACGATTGACCTTCTGTTTTCCACGGCTCGAAAAATTGTCATGGAAAAATGCTGGTCCGGAGCACTGGATCTTCCATACCAGGCATCATTTGTGATATTAACCAGTAGAGACGCATGGTTTTTCACTATGGCTCTGGAAAGATTCGGAAAAATTATTTCATAACAAATCTGAATGCCTAACCGGAGATTTCCCCACTTAATGGTGTGACCTTTTTTGCCCGGATTAAAATCTCCGACACCCTCTACCATTTTTCCAAGAAACGGCAACCATTTTTTAAAAGGAATATATTCTCCAAACGGCACAAGATGTACCTTATCATACCTGCCGTAAACCTTTTCTTCCGGGCCAATCAGGTAAGCGCTGTTATAATATTCAACATGATTTTTCTCGAGCTTGAAAGAAGGGCTGCCGATTAGAAAGTCCTTGCCGGTATCGTGAACCCCCTTTTTTACTAATTCCGACAACCGAGAATTCTGCAAAAAATAGAAAGGGGTTGCCGTCTCCGGCCATACCACAAGATCCGGCTTATGTTTTTTTGCCAATAGAGAAAGATTGATATATTTTACTGTTGAGACGCGTTGAAATGCGGGGTCCCATTTTTTTGACTGGTCAATATTACCCTGGACAATTGTAACTTTTATGGAAGGGGAATGTGAAGTCCGTTTTCGAATGGATTGTATTTGCCATTTTCCATAAAACCAGACAAAGCAGAAAATCAAAGTCACAGCAACTACCGATTCTATGGTAAGCCTCGATTTAACCTCTTCTTCTTGCCAGTCTTTTCCTGACAGATAAAGATATGCTAAAAAAAATGCTGCATTGCTCAAAGCAACACAAAAGGATACGCCATACACGCCGAAAATGTCTGAAATCTGAATTAAATGCAGCATGTTAAATTGTGTGTATCCAAGCAATTCCCATGGAAAACCGGTGAAAAGGAATGAACGGATATATTCTAATGAAACCCATACCAATGGAATCATGAACAGAAGGAATGAAGATCTTTGGCAAAAGAGGGTTAAACCCATTGAAAATATTGCAACATAAAGCGCCAGATAAGCCGATAAAAGCAAAAGAATCGGTATGCTTACATAGAGAGGAAGGTGGCCGAATGTTGACATGGTATGTGCCAGCCAGTATAGTAAAGTAAGGTAATGGGCAATCCCGGCACACAGACCTAAATAAAAACCATTTTTAGGGGAGAGGTTTCTTAATGCGGCCAGCAACGGAACCAGGGCAAACCATGCCAGCCATGAAAAGCCGGCCTTTGGGAAAGAAAGGGTAAGTAACCATCCGCTTAATACGGCTAAAAAAAGATTCAGCCTGTCGAGTTTATCTTTTTTCAATTTTGATGAACTTTTAAAAAGTTTTTATGAACCACCCTGTATCCCAACAATTATCTAGTGTCCATCCATAAATGGTCTTTTTGCCCAATCTCTGCGTTATGTTCAAAAAATAATC
>CAZKDT010000321.1:0-3767 GCA_964551515.1 uncultured Desulfobacteraceae bacterium
TTAGCGCGTCAGCGCTTGCGTTAATCCACCCCAATAAAAAAATGGGAAACTTCAGTCCTTTAATAGCAACTGTTTAAACGCAACATCATATATTTAAAAGATGAATGGTCTTATTCGTTGTTTTTTCTTAAGGCTCACTAACATGCTCAAACAGCCAGACCTTTCACATTTTATCACCCGTTGGCTCCATAATTTATTGAGAACTTACATCTGTATTTACTGTTTTAATAAATCATTTAATACATCTTCCAGTTCTATTATGGCGATTTGATCCACAAATGACTTGCCGATATCTTCGAGCAAGACAAAGTTTATTTGATCTCCCTGACGCTTTTTATCCCTTCGCAGAGCGTCCAGCACCAATTTTCTGTCCGCCTGAAGACTGATGGGAAGTTTCAGGTCCCGGAGCAAACTTTTGATCCTTTCGGCATCTTTGGACCGAAGATATCCCCTTTTTACAGAAAGCTTCGAAGCCATAACCATACCGGCACTTACAGCCTCCCCGTGCAGGGCACCGGTTGTTTTTTCAATAGCATGGCCAAATGTATGACCGAAATTGAGCTTGCGACGCTCTCCTTTTTCCTTTTCATCCCTGTTTACAATAGCTGACTTGATTACGACAGAATCATAAACAAGTTTTTCTATTACACCGGTGTCAAGTTCTAAAGCTTTTTGATAATGTTTTTCAAGATATTTAAACAGATTGGCATCTTCTATGGCGGCATGCTTTACAATCTCTGCCAGACCGCATAAAATTTCTTTTTGAGGGAGCGTGGTTAGAAGATTAAGATCACAGATGACGAATTGAGGTTGGTTAAAAACCCCGACCATATTTTTGTATCCTTGAAAGTTGACACCGTTTTTTCCACCTACACTGGCGTCAACCTGTGCCAGCAGGGTTGAAGAAACAAAACCGAATTTCACGCCGCGCAGATAGGTCGATGCAATAAACCCTGTAATATCACAGACAATACCGCCACCTATTCCGATGATAAAGGTTGAACGATCAGACTCAAGCGCTACAAGTTTTTCATAAATATAACGGACCGTATCGAGATTTTTTATTTTCTCTCCGGTTTTAATCGTTATGATGGGGTGAGGCGGAAAATTTCTTTCATAAAAACATCTTACATTGGTATCAGTAATGATGACCACATTCTCTGCTGGAATGTATTTTTTAAGATTTTGAAGATCCTCGCCAACCAGTATGTTTGAAACACCTGTGCTTCCGTGAATTTCGAGGGTTTTCATTATATGTCCTCACTTTTTTAGTATTTTTGTCTAATTGTTTTGACAAAAACATGTGAAAATCGCAACAAAAAATCGTAACTTCTCAATAAGTTCTGTTGTATCAAATGTTGATATTGAGCCGAATCCATAATTTATTGAGAACTTACAAAAAATCAATGTAACCCTTATTCTATCGTCCAAAAACCTTCAGTAAGCGTCCCCGGTTCTAATGGTCAGGTCTAAATTTTAAAAACAGTCCTTGACAGCCGTAAAATAGTTGAGTAATAAATCATAAAAATACCGATTAGGAATGCAATTGATGCCAAAACTTTATAGTAACAGAGTACAAAACAATTTTGGACGTTTCTTTTTTAGTTTTAGGAACGTCCGTCCGGTTGCGTAACACCTAAAGTTACAACGCCCCGGATGGACCGAGCCGGTCTGTCCGGGGTTTATTTTTTTAAAGCCTCGGGAAATAGAATCTCGGGGCTTTTTTTTTGGGGGGAATTCATTGAAATCAAAGGAGGGTTACCATGATTCTGGTACTGGAAAAAGGAATCACGCAGGATCAAAAAAGCAATATCCGGAGCATACTGTTCGGCGAGGGCTATATTGTTCGTGAAATGTCTGAAGCCGGACAGAATATACTGGGGGCTGTTGGCAAGGGGGGTAAAGACACCGATTTTTTCGAACAGCTTCCCGGCATCGCCAAAGTAATCCCGATATCCACATCGTTTAAACTGGTAAGCAGGCAGTTGCATACTGAAAATACCCTCGTTCAGGTAGGGAATGTGGTTGTGGGTGGAGAACGGATTACAATTATCGCCGGGCCTTGTGCGGTTGAGAGCAGGGACCAGGCCCTGACCATTGCCAGAGAGGTAAAAAGATACGGGGCGGTCCTGTTTCGCGGCGGCGCCTTCAAACCCAGAACTTCCCCTTATTCCTTCCAGGGGTTGCAGGAAGAAGGCTTAAGGATACTGGCCGAAGTCCGGAAAGTTACCGGTCTGGGTGTTGTCACCGAAATAACGTCGATCGCACAGGCGGACATGATGATGAAGTATGTAGATGTGGTGCAGGTCGGGGCACGCAACATGCAGAATTTTGAACTGTTAAAGTGCGTGGGTCGTATCGGAAAACCCGTGGTTCTGAAGAGAGGACTTTCATCCACTATTGAGGAATGGCTGATGTCCGCCGAATATATACTTTCGGAGGGAAATGAAAACGTTATTTTATGTGAACGCGGCATTCGCACCTTTGAACCCTATACCCGTAACACCCTTGATCTTTCTGCAATTCCTGTTCTCAAGACACTGACTCATTTGCCGGTAATCATCGATCCCAGCCACGCAACCGGTATCCGTGAAAAAGTCAGTCCCATGTCACGGGCCGCAATTGCTGCAGGTGCAGACGGATTGATGATAGAGGTACATCATGACCCTGACCGGGCGCTTTCCGACGGCCCTCAAAGTCTTTACCCAAAACAGTTCGGACAATTAATGCGAGACCTTTATGTGATCGCACCGGTTGTTGGCAAACAGCTTGATTTTGACTATCTGGATAAGGCTAAAGCCGTTGACCATTTAACGAAAACCAATGGGACAGGAACGCAGAGAGCCGCTTTCTTGGGTGAAATGGGAACGTTCAGTCATAAGGCCTGTAGGCAGTATTTTGGGATCCAGGTTACCGCTGTGCCGACACCTTCATTCAGATCGATTTTTGAAGCCGTTAAGAACGGCGAGGTTGATTTTGGTGTGGTGCCTTTGGAGAATTCCCTCATGGGCAGCATCCATGAAAACTACGATCTTCTTCTGGAATATGATTTGAGGATTGTGGGCGAAATCACACTGCGTATCATACACTACCTGATCGGCCATCCTGGAACCGGCACGGATACCATCAAACGGGTTTTTTCTCTCCCCATGGTTTTTCAGCAGTGCCGACAATTTCTCGATCGTCATGAAAACTGGGATCTGGTTCCTGTCAAGGACACTGCCGGCGCTGTCAGGAAGATCAGCCAGAACGCGAATCCTGCCAACGCAGCTATCTCAAGCAAGGAGGCTGCCGAAATGTACGGAATGGCGGTCATCGAGGAGGGAATTGAGACAAACCCTCGAAATTACACCCGTTTTATTGTCATAGGACTTGATCAACTCGAAAAAGGGCCGCGGCACAAATCGTCACTCATTTTTTCAACCGGGAACCAGCCGGGCGCCCTTTATGAGGTTTTGAAAATATTCGCCGAAAACGGCGTTAACCTGGTGAAGCTGGAATCCCGGCCCATCCATGGAAAACCGTGGGAATATATGTTTTATGTGGACCTTGAGGCGGATGCTGAATCGGAAACACTCAAGCCGATATTTGATTTGCTTGAAGAAAAAACAGATTATCTGAAGATCCTGGGCAGCTATTAAAATAGAGACAACTTCCATCAATTTCAATGTTGACAATTCGAAAATTAACGGTTATATTTTTTTAATTGTATTAATTTTATGAATAAAATTTAGTGAAAGGAGAAATATTATGATTCGAAAATCTAC
>CAZKDT010000322.1:0-3766 GCA_964551515.1 uncultured Desulfobacteraceae bacterium
ATTCAGGAAGGGGTGGATTCCCTTTCCGGATACGGTCAGATTTTTTACCGAAATTCCATGTCTTCGGGTGTTATCCCCCAGATTTCGGCGATCATGGGACCAACGGCAGGAGGGGCGGTGTATTCACCGGCCATGACCGACTGGATTTTTATGGTAAAAAATACCAGCTACATGTTTATTACCGGTCCGGATGTTATTAAATCGGTTACCGGCGAAAAGATCACGTTTGAGGAACTTGGAGGCGCTATGACCCACAACGAAAAAAGCGGGGTGGCGCATTTTGCCTGTGAAAACGATGAAGACGCCATTAACCGGATCAAAAAACTTTTATCTTATCTTCCGTCTAACAACATGGAAGATCCGCCTGTGGTTAATACTGGTGATGATCCCCGGCGGACCGACCCTGCCCTTGACGTCATAATTCCGGACAATCCCAACCAATCTTATGACATGAAGGACGTTATCCGTTTAATTGTGGATAACGGAGATATTTTTGAGCCCCATGAACACTTTGCCGGGAATATTATTGTGTGTTTTGCCCGACTGAATGGAAGAAGTATCGGTATTATTGCCAATCAACCCCAAGTGTTGGCCGGATGTCTGGACATTGATGCTTCGGACAAGGCCACCCGGTTTATCCGTTTTTGTGATGCGTTTAACATTCCCATGCTGACCATAGCAGATGTGCCCGGCTATCTTCCCGGAAGCCATCAGGAGTGGGGCGGCATTATCCGTCACGGGGCAAAACTTTTGTGGTGCTATTCGGAAGCGACGGTCCCAAAATTGCTTCTGGTGACCCGCAAGGACTACGGAGGATCTTATCTTGCCATGTGCTCAAAAGACCTGGGCGCTGACATGGCCTTTGCCTGGCCCAGTTCGGAAATTGCAGTTATGGGCGCTGCGGGGGCATGCAATGTGATTCATCGAAGGGAGATCACAGCGGCGGATGATCCTGAGGCCAAGCGCAAGGAAAAAGTCGAAGAATATGAGAAGCTTTTTTCAAATCCGTATTGTGCGGCCAGCCGGGGTTTTGTGGATGCCGTGATTGTTCCCAGTGAGACCCGACCGCGTCTTATTGACGCTTTGGAAGTCATGTGCAGTAAGCGAGAGGTGAGTCCTCCGAAAAAACACGGGAATATACCCATGTGATTTATTATTGAATATTGAAGATTGACTATTTAAAGTCTTGGAATATCTTTTTCAACTATTCAATTTTCAATAGTAAATTGTCAATTCATAATGGTGAACCAATGAAAAACACAAAAAAAATATCGGCTGCAATATCAGCGGTGATGAATTATATCAAAACAGAGGAAGAGGCGATTTGTATACAGTCTCTGGCCTCGCCTGAAGTTGAGCCGATTCAAGCTGCTCGTGCTGCAGCTATGGGGCCGGTAAAACTGTGGGGGATGAGCGGCCGGCAGGCCCAGATGCAGATGAGAAATATGATGCAAATGAGAACTTTTACATAATAGAGGAGTCGTGGAGTTTTTCTTTTAAAGCTCCAAATTAAGCGGAATGAATGATCCGAAACCACATCGTACACTGTTTTTTCGTTGTGAGCCCTTATGTATGAGTTTGTACGATGTGGTTTCGGATTATCTATGGAGCGGTTAAGTTTAAAAAACTCCCCGCCCTCTGAAATAAAAGAGGAGATGATTAATATGAGTGATCACAATCAGGTGAAAATGACTACCATGGATTACAGCCCGGACCGGCCGGCGGCGGATAATCCCGTTAAGATACAGGACCTGACCCTGCGCGATGGTCATCAGTCCCTGTTTGCCACCCGGGGACGAACCGAAGACATGATTCCGGTGGCCGAGAAGATGGATCAGGTGGGGTTCTGGGCCATGGAAACATGGGGGGGCGCCACCTTTGATACCATGCACCGTTTTTTGAACGAGGATCCGTGGGAAAGGATCCGGACATTAAAACGGTACATAACCAAAACACCGTTTTCCATGCTTTTAAGAGCGCAGAATCTTGTGGGCTACAGAAATTATGCTGATGATGTTGCCCGGGCCTTTGTGGAACGATCGGTTGCAAATGGCATTGACATCTTTCGGACATTTGATGCCTTGAATGACTACCGTAACTTTGAAACGGTTGCTTCCGTTATCAAAGAATGCGGAAAACATTTCCAGGGCTGTATCTGTTACAGTATGACCGAACCGCGGATGGGCGGAGAGGTTTACAATATTGACTATTATGTTAAGAAAGCCAAGGAGTTGGAGGCCATGGGCGCTGAAAGTATTTGTATCAAAGACATGGCCGGCCTGATTGCTCCTTATGATGCTTATAAAATTATTAAGACATTAAAGGCGGCAGTGAAACCCCTCATCCACCTGCACAGCCATTTTACTTCAGGGATGTCTCCCATGAGCCATTTGAAAGCGATTGAGGCTGGTGTTGATATCATAGACACCTGCATGTCGCCCTATGCCTACCGGACGTCCCATGCGGCCGTAGAACCCCTTGTGATGACACTTTTAGGAACCAACCGTGATACAGGATTCGATATCCGGCAACTGGCAGAGATCAACGAAATACTGGAGAAGAAAGTCTTACCCAAGTATAAATACCTGCTGGATGATTCAAAGGTGTCGATTATCGATATCAATGTATTGCTGCACCAGACTCCGGGAGGCATGCTTTCAAATCTGGTTAACCAGTTAAGGGAAATGGATGCTCTGCATAAGATCGATGAGGTCTACAAAGAACTCCCCAGGGTCAGAAAAGAACTGGGACAGGTTCCGCTGGTCACGCCTACCAGTCAGATCGTTGGAATTCAGACGGTCAACAATGTTCTCTTTGACGATAAAGATGAGCGCTACAAGATGATTACCGGCCAGGTCAAGGATTTGTGCTACGGATTATATGGTAAGACCGCCATCCCCATAGATCCCGAGGTTCAAAAGAAAGCTCTTAAAGACTATCCCAGAGGAGAAGAACCCATTACCTGCAGACCTGCTGAGGTTTTAGAACCCGAGCTTGAACAAGCCAAAAAAGATACCGATGGGCTTGCCCAGGATCTTGACGATGTTATTACGTACGCCCTTTATCCCATTACCGGGAAAAGGTTTTTGAACTGGAAATACGGCAAGGAAGATCCGCCTCCAGAAGTCAAGCCCAGGACCTTGGAAGAGATTAAATCAGAAGACGAACTGGTCAAGCTGGCTAAACTTGGCCATTTGGTTAGAAAGGTGGAAAAGAAAGCTCCGCCCAAGACCGATGCCCTGCGGACATTTAACGTATTTGTGGATGATGAATACTTTGAGGTTGGGGTTGAAGAACCCGGAGGATCTCCGGCTATCAGCTATGTCCGGCAAATGCCGGTTCAACCGCCGGTTTCAGCGCCGGCAGCAGTTCCTGCGCCCCCCAAACCCGAGCCTGCACGCCCCAAATCCAAGCCTGCGCCTCCCAAACCGGCGGAGCCTGCAAAACCGAAACCGGCTCCTGTGGCTGCCGATGTTGAAGGCGCTCCACTGAAAGCGCCCATGCCCGGCATGATTGTCAAATATTCCAAACAGGTGGGAGATGCGGTAAGCAAAGGAGATACTCTGGTCATTCTGGAGGCCATGAAGATGGAAAATGCCCTTCCGTCACCTGCGGATGGTATGGTCAGGGCGATAAATTTTTCCAGCGGCGATAGCGTAGCCAAGAACGATGTGTTGTGCGTTATTGGCTGAAACAATTGAAGATTGAATTTGTGTAATTCACTGATGTTGGTTAACAGCGGTCATTTATTACTTTCCATCGGAAT
>CAZKDT010000323.1:0-3733 GCA_964551515.1 uncultured Desulfobacteraceae bacterium
CCCAAAAATTAAGGAGTCACGATTATTTTTTCAAGCTGAATGACGAGGTCTGAACATATTGCTTTTGTCTAAAAAAATAAAGCAGTTCTTAACAAAATGTTGGGGTCTGGATGTCTTATAAAAAAGATTTCGATACGGCTGTAGAACAACTATGCCAAACCTTTCGATTTTTATCCGAAACAGGTTGCCGTGGTTTTGACTGTTCGAAGGAAAGTCTTAAAATAATGGAATCTTGGGAGCATAAAGAGGCATTTTTACACGAAACCCTGGAGGCGATCCGAATTGATCTTGGAAAATGCTGCCGCTGTCGGCTTTCAGAAACCCGAAAAAATATTGTTTTTGGCGCCGGTGATCCTCATGCAAGGCTGGTATTTGTGGGCGAAGGTCCGGGTTATGATGAGGATCAAAAAGGAGAACCTTTTATAGGGGCTGCCGGCCGTCTTCTTACAAAAATAATAGAGGCCATAAAGTATACACGCAAGGAAGTTTATATATGTAATATCATAAAGTGTCGCCCTCCGGGTAACAGGAATCCTATGCCTGACGAGATAGAGGTATGTTTTCCTTTCTTAAAGCGTCAGATTGAGGCCATAAAGCCGGATATTATATGTGCTTTGGGGAGTTTTGCTGCACAGACGCTCCTTGAAACAAAAAAACCCATTTCAAAACTTAGAGGGCGTTTTCATGATTATAACGGGATAAGGGTTTTGCCCACATATCATCCGGCTTACCTTCTTCGCAACCCTGGCAAAAAGCGTGATGTTTGGGAAGATATGAAAAAATTGATGAAGGCATTGGGAGATTAAATGTTCCGGGTTCCATTATTCCAACATTCCAATTGTGAACGAAAAGAACTAACTTGAATTAAAAACATGAAAAATAAAGTTTTCCTGATATTGGCCTTGTTATTGTTTTTATTCTGCTGCCCCGGAAACGGTGTTGGAGCAGCAAATGAAGTCTATATTATCCGGATGTCGGATCCCATCAGTCCGGCGGCAGCCGACTTTTTGAAAAAAGGGATTGCTAAAGCTTCGGAGGAAAATGTTTCATGTATTATCATTGAGCTTAACACTCCGGGGGGGCTTGCCGAATCCATGCGTGAGATTGTAATGACAATTTTTGCGAGCAAGGTTCCGGTTGTAATTTACGTGGCTCCCAGCGGAGCCAGGGCCGCTTCCGCAGGCGTAATGATTACCATGGCGGCGGACATTGCAGCCATGGCGCCGGGAACAAATATTGGAGCGGCGCATCCGGTGGGTGCGGGCGGCAAGGAAATCAGCGGCGTCATGTCTGAAAAAGTGATAAACGACATGGTAGCCCATGCTAGGAGTATTGCCAAAAAAAGGGGAAGAAACGCCGATTGGGTTGAAAAGGCCGTGCGAAAAAGCATTTCCGTGACGGAAACCGAGGCGCTCAAGGCGAATGTCATCGATGTTGTGGCAAAGGACATAGATGATTTGATCCATCAGATCAACGGACGCAAGATTCAAGAAAAAGGGGTTTTAACACTCGAACATGTCAAAAAGACGGTACTGAAAGAAGATTTAAGGACTAAAATTTTAAAGATCATCAGCAATCCTAATATTGCGTATATTCTTATGATGATCGGTCTTGCCGGCCTTTACTTTGAATTGTCACACCCCGGCGCTGTTCTTCCCGGGGTTGTCGGCGGGATTTCCATTATCCTGGCTTTCTTTGCTTTTCAGACCATACCGGTTAACTATGCAGGATTTCTTCTTATTGTTCTTGCCATTATTTTTTTTATCATGGAGATGAAGATTGCCAGTTACGGGCTTTTGAGTATTGCTGGCATTATTTCGCTTTTGCTCGGCTCTATTATGTTATTTGAAAATAGCGGCAACGGAATGAGACTGTCATGGCAAGTGCTTATCCCCACCCTTGGTTTAATTTCAGGTTTTTTTGTGGTTGTTTCAGGCCTTGTCTTTAAATCACACCTGTCTAAACCGAGAACCGGTGCACAGGGCCTGATCGGGGAAATCGGAGTGGTCAGAGAATCTCTCATGCCCGAGGGCAAGGTGTTTGTGCACGGAGAATTGTGGAAAGCAACCTCAAAAGATCCAATCCAAACCGGTGCCAGGGTCCGGATTGTAAATATCGTCAATCTTGTCCTTGAAGTGGAACCGGTTGAAAGGGGAGCATTACCGATTTGTTAAAATGGTTCTCACGTAATATCTCAATAAGTTCTGGTGTATCAAATGGTGATATTGAGCCGAATCCATAATTCATTGAGAACTTACGTTCTTGCTCATTAACTTATTTATTTTTGAGCGAAAACCTCGTCATCGGGTTTCGGGTTTCAGGTTTCAGGTGTCAGAAGTAAGAAACGAATTAGCTGACACCTGAACACTGAAACCTGAAACCAAAAAGTCTTGGAAAGCTATTAACAAACTGGTAATGCACCCGTTGAAAGGAGCGTATAATGTATACGGTAATAGCCATAATTATACTGACGGTTTTTTTTCTGTCCGCAGCCATACGTATTTTAAACGAGTATGAACGAGGAGTTATATTCAGGCTCGGCAGGGTGATAAAGGCAAAAGGGCCCGGGCTGATCATCCTTATTCCGGTTGTTGACAAAATGGTAAAGGTAAGTATGCGTCTTGTGGTCATGGATGTCGATTCCCAGGACGTTATTACCCGGGACAATGTTTCCGTAAAGGTAAATGCCGTTATTTATTATAGGGTCATTGAACCCATAAAAGCGGTTATCGAAGTGGAAGAATACAATTACGCAGTGTCACAGCTGGCACAGACAACGTTGCGGAGCGTATGCGGTCAGGCGGAACTCGATGAGCTGTTGTCCGCAAGGGAAAAGATTAATTCTCAGCTTCAGGAGATTCTGGATATGCACACGGATCCGTGGGGAATAAAGGTCACAACGGTGGAGCTTAAGCATATTGATTTGCCCCAGGATATGCAGCGGTCCATGGCCAAGCAGGCTGAGGCGGAGAGGGAACGACGTGCCAAGGTAATTAATGCCGACGGTGAATTTCAGGCCGCAAACAAGCTGGCGGAGGCTGCTGAGATTATACGTGACCATCCCATGGCATTGCAGCTAAGATATCTCCAGACCATGCGTGAGATATCTGCCGAGCAAAATACCACCACGATCTTTCCGTTTCCCCTGGAACTTTTCAAGCCCTTTCTTGCGATAATGGATAAAGAAAAAAAAGGGGGCGGGGAATAAGGGTCATCTATTTATTGACATAATATGTAAAAATTGTTTATAAGTCATTTTTTAAGCGGGGGTTTTTTAACCTCCGCTTGTGCTTTGTAAACAAAGGAAAGAAAAGGAGATTTTCGGAATATGGGTAAAAAGAAAAAGGAGATCAAAGAAAAACCGCTGGAGAAAATGACAGCCAATGAATTGAGGGATGTTGGTAAACAACTACCTGAATTAACTGGAGTTCATGGAATGAACAAGGCCGAACTTATCAGTGCTATAAAAAAGGCAAAAGGGATAAAAGAAGATTTTGTGAAAAAAAGTGATTCCTTGGTCCGGGAAATTAAAAAAAAGATTAAAAAACTGAAAACGGAGCGAGAAACCGCCCTTAACAATAATGATAATAAAATGGCGAAAATTTATAGACGTCGCATCACAAGATTGAAGAAAAAAACGCGTAGAGCAGCCTGATTTTGATGATTTCACTTTCTTTGAAGAATCAGATAAGATCTTTCATCGAGTCCCTTTCTTCTGAAAAGGCATACTCTG
>CAZKDT010000324.1:0-3692 GCA_964551515.1 uncultured Desulfobacteraceae bacterium
TATATGAGCTAATATAGCATTATATCTTATATCTTTAGACATTTTTGCGGATAATCTCTGGTTTTTAAAAATTTAGAATAGGATTGAACAACAAGCGAAATCCAAGTTTTACGCCACGGATTCAAGTTTTTTCTGATACTTTGATGCTTTTTCAGAATTATTCAATGCATGATAGCAGTTAATGATAAATCCAAGGGCTTGTTTTGAATCTTGACATTTTAGAAAAAACGACAGTGCTGTTTCAAAAGCACCCAAATTCATATGGCTTATTCCCAGACACAGGTTGATTTGATCATTGTCAGGGAAATAGTCAACCCCCTTTGAAAGGATTTTAACCGATTCATGGTAGGCTCTTTTCTTTTGATTTAAGATGCCCAGTCCCAGATAAGCACGGAGGTCAGGTTGGTAGTTCAACGCTTTTATATATAATTTTTCAGCAATGTTATCTTTTTCCTTTATGTCTTCATTTAATGCATAATCCCCATGATCAAAGGTCATCCCGAGCCTGGAGCAAAAATCGGCATGCATGGGATAAAATTCCTTTTTGTCAATCAGCTCAATGTCGTCCACAATTGCAGGAAGTAATTCATAATATGTAGTTCTTAATTTTTTCCCGAAGGAGATTACAGCGTCACGGGATAATTTGGCATCGGTTTCAAAATACTTGATATCCTCAATACGATTTAACCATATATCCTCGGATAGGTTAGATTTTTTTTTATATTGGGCATAGAGTGCGGTTCCCGGAAACAAAGAAAGAACAGACGAGTAAATAACCAAGGGTTTGATTTTTTTAATCAAATCGATGCTCTCTTGAATGGTTTTCCTGGTTTCGCCAGGTGAGCCATAGATAAAATAGGCTCGTGGTAAGATGCCGTATTTTAAAGTCATGTAAAAAGTTCTTTCTATTTCATCGGTTGTAATTTTCTTGTTCAGATACGCCCGAATTTTTTCAGAGCCGCTTTCTATCCCGTAACTGATTTGAATGCAACCGGCCTTTCTCATCCAGGAAAGCACTTCTTCACTCATATAATTGACCCGGGATATGGCATTCCAGGAGATTTTCAGATTTTTTTTCAGAATTTTTTTACAAATTTCGATCACCCGTTTTTTGTTAACACTGAATGTGTCGTCCGAAAAATAAAAAAAGTTGATTCCCTTTTTATAAAGGAGTTCGAGCTCTTCAACAAAATAATCGGCCGAATGAAACCTGACCTTCCGGCCCCAAAATTTGGGTGAACCGCAAAATGTGCAGTTTCCCGGACACCCCCGGGTTAAAGACAGATGTTGGTATTCAAAGTACGTTGCCGGAATGGGCAGCTGATCAAGATTTTGAATGTATTCTGCAGGTTTTGTTCGGATAATCTTGCCGTGTTTTTTGAAAGCAATGCCTCTTATATTTCCTATATGATCATATTCTTTGTTTTCCATGCATCTGATCAGATGTAAAAATGTGTATTCCCCCTCGCTCATGACCACATAATCGATTTCCGGGAAATGGGTTAAAAAATGTTTCCATAAAAAGGTGGGACTGACTCCGCCAAAAACAATTTTCACCTCCGGATTAATTCGTTTGGCTATTTTAGCAATCTCAATGCCTCCCCAACGGTTTGCCTGTAAAATAGAAAATCCTATGACATCCGGCTGTTTTTCAATCAGGATTTCACTAATTTTTTCAGGGGTTTCATTGATTCTGCACCAGTTCAATATTTCAACATCGTAATGATTTTCTTTAAGTACCGCGCCCACAGAGTACATGCCGATAGGCGGAACCACCACATCTTCAGTGTTGATTCGCTCTTCAAGCCAATATGGATAGATAAGCAATATTTTCATTTTTCGCTTTTACGGATTAGTTCCTTAGTCGTAAATTTTGTGTTTTTTATGGCAAAACTTTTTTCATTGCCACTAAGGCACCAAGGCACGAAGATAAATTTAAATAAAAATTCCCCCTTTGTGTCTTTGTGCCTTTGTGGCAATTTTTCCCAGCTTGTCCTGTGTTAGGGGGTATAATTATGAATTAATAGCTTGAATCTTTATCATAGTTTGGTAATATTTTAAACATAACATATAAAGAGGAGAGTACCCTATGTTTCTATCCCTTACCCAAAGACGCAGAAGCATCCGTAAATATTTAGAAAAACCCGTTGAAGCCGAAAAAATTGATTTGCTTATCGAGGCGGCGCTCCGTTCCCCTTCATCAAGAGGGTTTAACCCCTGGGAGTTTGTGGTTGTTACGGACAAAGGTTTGCTTGAAAAACTTTCAGCGGCAAAACCCCACGGTGCATCATTTTTAAAAAATGCTCCCCTGGGAATCGTTGTCTGCGCAGATCCTGCAAAATGTGATGTATGGGTTGAGGATGCTTCCATCGCTTCTATCTTTATCCACCTGGCGGCAGAGTCCATGGGGCTCGGAAGCTGCTGGATCCAGATCAGAAAAAGAATGCATGATCAGACAACAACCGCCCAGGCATATATCAGAGGTCTTTTAAATATTCCTAAAAAATTAACGGTGGAATCGATTGTTGCTATCGGATACCCTGGTGAAAAAAAACCACCTCACCGCAAGGAAGACCTGCAATATAAAAAAGTTCATTATGGGTTGTACAGCAATTGATTCGTTGACATAGCAGGAGATTCTGATTATTATAGTTGATATAGTGAGTGATTCAACGAATATTTTAAAATATTTAATCTGCTATAAACGGGAAAAATGATGAAAGACAGATCGATTAAGGTGGGTCGGAATGACCCTTGCCCCTGCGGAAGCGGGCTTAAATATAAAAAATGCTGCCTCGTCAAATCAAAGTCGGAGCCTAATAATCTCAAGGCCTCCTATGCTAAAAAATATAGAATTCGACTCAAGCAGGCAGCGGATATCCAAGGCATCCGGAAAGCCGGACGCCTTGTCATAGACACGCTGGACCTGGTAGAGTCTAAAATAAAACCTGGAATTACTACCGATGAGATTAACACCATTGTGCATGACTACACCATTAAACATGGCGCCATTCCTGCACCGTTGAACTATCGAGGATTTCCAAAAAGCGTTTGCGTTTCCGTAAACGAAGTGATCTGTCACGGCATCCCGGGTGAACGAGTTTTAAAGGACGGTGATATTGTCAATGTCGATGTAACGTCTATTTTAAATAGATATTATGCCGATGCAAACAAAACCTTTTTCGTAGGGACGCCCGGATCCAAAGCTCGAAAGATTGTACAGGTGGCTAAAAAATGCCTCGGCCTGGGGATGTCCATGGTTAAACCCGGAAACACCATCGGCGATATCGGATGGGCCATTCAAAATTATGCCGAAAGCAAAGGATGCTCGGTGGTCAGGGAGTTTGTGGGACATGGGGTAGGCTTTGATTTCCATGAATCGCCTCAGATTCCTCATTTCGGCCAAAAGGGAGAAGGAATCCCTCTGATACCGCGCATGGTCTTTACCATTGAACCGATGATCAACTTGGGGAAAAAAGAGCTTGTCATTCTGAGCGATAAATGGACCGCCGTCACCAAAGACCGTTCGCTTTCCGCACAATTTGAACAAACCCTTGTGGTTACGGATCATGGTTGTGAAAGCCTCACGCCTTATGAAACGTAATGATCAATAAATCGATCTGCATAAATGCCGTGCTTTTCGATTTTGACGGCACCCTGACCAAACCCGGTGCGTTAAATTTTTCCCTTTT
>CAZKDT010000325.1:0-3672 GCA_964551515.1 uncultured Desulfobacteraceae bacterium
TTTGAATTCTCCTTAAATAAACGTTTCGGAAATAAATTGCGTGGTCTGTATTTACAGTTATGAACAGAAACAGTCAATACATTAATAAAAAGAAGGTCGCCGTCTTACTTTTCCTTGCCTTTGGCATCTTTTCAGGAATTTTGGCCGGGGTATTTCTTGCCCTTTCCCACGATCTTCCCCAGATACTCAGCCTTGAATCTTTTAAGCCGTCTTCTGTTACACGAATTTATTCAGCGGACAAAGTGCTCTTGGCAGAACTTTTTTTAGAAAAAAGGGACCCGGTTCCACTCAAAGTTATACCGGATTATCTTAAGAAAGCTCTGATCGCCACCGAAGACAGAAATTTTTATAAACATAGCGGCATTGATCTGAAAGGAATTTTCAGGGCCGTTATAAGTAATATCCGGGCCGGAGAATTTGCTGAAGGAGCCAGCACCATCACACAGCAACTTGCCAAGACTCTTTTTCTGACGCCCCGCAAAACCTTGTTGCGCAAAATTAAGGAAGCATTCTTAGCTTTTCAGCTTGAACGCCGGTATACAAAAAATGAAATCCTGGAGCTGTACCTTAACCAGGTATATTTCGGAAGCGGTGCCTACGGCGTAGAATCGGCAGCAAGGATATTTTTCGGTAAACAGGTAAAAGACCTGGATCTTGCAGAATGCGCTTTGATTGCAGGCCTCCCCAAATCACCGTCACGATATTCCCCCCTAATTGACAAAGACCTTGCGATAAACCGTAGAAATATTGTCTTAAAGCAGATGAGAGATACCGGTATCATATCGGAAACAGCCTTTACTAAAGCAAGAAAAAAACTATTTTGTCTTGTGAAACAAAACAATAATCCGGTCAAAGCGCCGTACTTTGTGGACTATACCAAGAAGTTTCTTGAAAAAACTCTGGGTTCATCGAAACTCTATAAAGGAGGGTTGACCGTTTATACTACACTTGATTTTAAGCTACAAAAGGCGGCAGAACACGCTGTGGCAAACGGGCTTTTGGCCCTTGAAAACAGGATGAAAAAGAAAAAAATGAAAAATCCTGCACCTGAATGTGCTCTGGTCTCTCTGAATGTGCAATCCGGCGGAATACTTGCCATGATCGGCGGCAGGAATTTTTACAAAACACCTTTTAACAGGTCAACCAGCGCCAAAAGACAGCCCGGATCCGCATTCAAACCCATTGTCTATGCCTATGCCATTGAACATGGCTTTCCTCAAAGCAAAACCATTCTCGATGCACCGATAGCCTTTAAAACTGCAAACCGGCAAAACGACTGGAGGCCGAAAAACTTTTCAGGAAATTACAAGGGTGAGATAACGCTCAGAATGGCGTTAACACTTTCCAAAAACATACCTGCGGTCAGATTAATCGAAATGCTGGGGCCTTCATCAGTAGCCAGGTTTGGGCACTCTCTCGGCATCAAATCGACACTCTATCCGAATCTTTCCCTTGCCCTCGGCACATCGGAAGTAAAGCTTATAAATTTAACGGCAGCCTATGCAGTTTTCCCCAACAAAGGAGAGTTGATCAAACCTTACGGCATCATGGAAGTCGTTGATCCAAACGGCCGGCTTGTATGGCGTGTAAAACCCCAAAAAACAGTGGTCATGTCACGAGCAGGCGCAGCCATCATGACAGATATGCTCAAAGGTGTTATTCAGGAAGGCACGGGGAAAAAAGCACGTGTAATTAACCGTCCTGTTGCCGGGAAAACAGGTACCACCAATGAATTTAAAGATGCTCTTTTTGTAGGTTTCTCACCAACAATTGCAACCGGGGTATGGGTGGGACAAGATGTGTTTACCACCCTCGGCAAATGTGAAACCGGGGCCAGAGCAGCTCTCCCCATATGGATAGAATTCATGACCAAAGCGCTTGATGGAAACTCTTTTCAGTACTTTGACATGCCGGATGATCTTGTAACGATACGAATGGATCCGTTAACCGGACTCCTTGCATCTGAGGGTTCGCCCGGTGCGGTCACAGCCCTTTTCAAAAAAAGAACAGAACCGACAAGATCCGCTAAAAATCAAGACACCCGTTATTGACTTACGAAACATTGTAACATAAAAAGGACAATCATGATTAGAAAAGCTAGAATCAAGGACATTAAAAGCATTCACAAGCTTCTTCAGGAATACGGCATCAAGGGAGAGCTTCTTCCACGCCCTTTAAGTGTCTTATATGACCATGTGAGGGATTTCTCCGTTTACGTGGATCAAAGGAATGATGATGTTGTCGGCTGTTGTGCATTACAGTTTTGTTGGGATGACCTTGCTGAGATACGATCTCTCGCCGTACATCCTGAACATCTGAGGAAAAAAATAGGATCAAAGCTTGTAGAAGCAATACTCTCCGAAGCAAAATCCTTTGAAGTAAAAAAAGTGTTTGCACTTACCTATCGCCAGGAATTTTTTAAAAGATTTGGCTTTATGAAAATAAACAGGTCGGAACTCCCCATAAAAATTTGGGCCGACTGCATCATGTGTGTGAAATTTCCGTACTGCGACGAAACAGCAATGATGAAAGAAATGGATCTGAATCAGGTATAAATGACATTCAAGGAAAGTGGAGGATATTTCCACACCCCCGGTTTTGGAACAATATGCTGCCCTCCAACGCTCAGCCAGTTCAAATCCGGATTAATTTCACGTAATTTTCCGTCATCAGGTATCCTGGCATGGTTGGTAATTGAATAATTTGCCTGAAATATGCAAATGCTCTCCTTTTTTTGGCGGTCCACCACATAATTCTTCTTGAACGTCCGGGCCGCAATATTATTTGCTTCTGCAATCTGTTCTATTTCACCGTTTTCGAACTTCATCAAAAGCAATTTTGAAACGCCCCTTTCGGAAATCCGTATCAAGGCCCTGGACTCGCTGCTTGCTGCATAAACCGTAGTAATACAGGAGATCCTTTTTAAATACTGGGCCGCAACAATAGCTGCCGTCCTTCTGCCGCCAACATCCACGGGAAGACAATAATACTCAAAAAATTTTTTTTGGATGTCTTCCGCATATTTATCTCCTTTTTCATATAAATCCTTGGATATATAACGAAGACTGCGCGCCAGGTCTTCGGCGGCATCTGCAATGGGCCAGTCGATACGCACATGAAAATGTGATATGCCGAATCTATTTTTAGTCCTTCCGGTTGGATTTCGCTGAATAAGAAGTGCATAATCCACGGGAAGCAATGTTTTTAACAAATCATGAAAATGGACCGACTCCAGATATTTCTGCGTTCTATCAAATTTACTTGATAGTGAAAGCCTCCCATAACGGAGAAGATTAATTTTAGTGGTTTTGTTCCGTTCAAAGAACCTGATATATTTCTTGTGGTCCGAAGAGAGGGTGTCTTCCATAAAAATCACTAAAAAAGAATTCTGACATTCATGCTCCACGGCCGGGATGCGCGCACGGGGCTTTAACTCGCGCTTTTCTACGAACGGATAATCGATGTTTTTGCAACGAAAATTATTATAGGAATCTAACAGAGCATACTTAACCATATGCTGATCCAGTTCATCCCGCAAAAGCTCATAATAAGAACGCCTCAATCTGTTTTTCTGGCTAAGCTCTTCCCTTACCTTCCAGTATGACAATCTTACCCCCTGACAGCCCGCCTTGTATAGTAAAAAAAAGTAAATTAAAGTTTTTAAAAGGGGGG
>CAZKDT010000326.1:0-3671 GCA_964551515.1 uncultured Desulfobacteraceae bacterium
ACACCTGAAACCTGGATTGCTTGAATTAAATCACCAACAATCTTGATTTACACCCAAGATGAACTCGTAAAAATTCCGTCAAAGATTTTTACTATAAATACGATACGTTTTATATACGCTGCCGCCAATGTTCTCGATGATGTTCCGCATCCCTATATTATCTTCAAGTATCCAGGACAGTTCAACTTTTTTAATGCCGCGGTTGACAGTAGGTTCCTGTAAGTCCTCGATCACTCGATACGCAAGCATCGCGCCTAACGGGCTCTCCTGATATTTGCGAAGAACACCCATGAGAGGTATGCGTGCGGTTTCGGGATATTTTACTTTCAGGCGCCATAATAGTTTTAGCCAGCCAAAAGGTAACAATCTCCCGTTAAAATCACGGATGACCTCGTTAATGTTGGGGATCAGCACCATAAATGCTGCCGGCGCCCCATTTACCTCGGCGATGCTTACAAGTTTCTCATCTATTAGAAGCTTCAGATCTTTAGCCAGGTGTTCAAATTCTTTCTGCGTAAAAGGGACAAAACCCCAATTTTCGGACCAGGCATCATTGAAAATGCTCTGAATAATATTCATATCTTCCTGAAACTGCGATTTTCGAAGTGTTCGCGTTTGCACACGGCTTTTGGCTCTTTTTATAATCATTTGCATGGCCGCAGAATGTGAAAAATTCGCATCGATTATGTAAGCCAGCAGATCAATTGTCTTTCCATACCCGCACTCTTCAATGTGACTGCGGTAGTAAGGGCGCGCATGCCCCATCATTATGGATGGAGGTGTGTTGAATCCCGCTACCAGCACGCCGCATTCCTGATTGATGGATAGACTGAACGGTCCCCGTGCCCGTGCCATGCCCTGGCCGCGCAGCCAGTTTTCTGCAGTATTCAGAAGTATCTGAAAGGTTTCAATATTATCCTCGGCTTCCAGCATTCCCCAAAAACCGGTATCATCCCGGTGACGGTCAAGGTAAAGCCGGTCAATCTGGGCGCTGATACGTCCCACCGGTTTTTCGTTTCGGTAGGCGATCCAGAAACAACAGGCTGCATGTTCGAAATAAGGATTTTCGGGGGAGAGGTGCGTGTTACGTTCAAACAACAGCGGTGGCACCCACATGGGATCGTCTTTATACAACGACCATGGCAAGCGAATAAACGTATTGCGCGTCCTGCGGTTCCCCACTTTAATTATTTGCGGTGAATTGTCTGATAACCGGCCATGCTTATGTGGTGCCTGATTTCTAAAATTCATTTCTTTTACGTATTTTTGGGGTAGTCAGTGCAAACAGGTCGTTCGAAAAATTTTGACCGTGTTGACAATACACAGGTTGTGTGCCAAAATCAACACGCAAAAAAGGAGGCGTTGCCGTTTTTCAGCGGATTATGTTGCATTAAAGTTCTAACATTTTTTTTAAAAAAACGGAGTTGATTACATGAAGGTGATTGTTTTAAGCGCAGGGCAGGGGAAGCGATTGTTACCACTGACTGAAGGATTGCCCAAATGCCTCTTACCCATTCAGGGGAAAACAATAATTGAATGGCAGATTGATGAAGTGAACAAATGCGGGATTCAGCGGATCACTGTCGTGACGGGCTATCGCGCGGAAAAAGTTGAGGATCTTCTTTGCCGACGTTACGGACCGAAAAAGGTAAAAACCCTTTATAATGAGGCATATGCAAAGACGGACAACCTTGTGAGCTGCTGGGCGGCGCGTGATGAGATGACCGAAGATTTTATCCTCTTGAACGGTGACACCTTGTTTGAGGCGGGCGTGCTAAAGTGTCTGTTAGAATCGCCTGCCTGCCCGGTCACGGTTGTTGTGAGTCATAAAAATGAATATGATGCCGATGACATGAAAGTTGAAATGGAGGATTGCCGACTTGTAAAGATCGGAAAAAACATCCCTCCGGATGAAATTAACGGAGAATCTATCGGTATGATCTTGTTTCGTGGGAAGGGTCCGAGGTTATTTTGCAACGCCCTGAAAAAGGCCTTAGGTGAGTCAGGGGCTGAAAAGAGATGGTACCTGTCTGTGATCGATGAAATGGCCCGGAGGATGCCGGTGTGGACATGTTCGGTCAATGGATTGCATTGGTGCGAGGTCGATTACCAGGTTGATATCAAACAAGCTGAAAGTGTCGTTACCGTCTGTACCGGTAATGGTGGGTTTAGCTCCGGCACAAAAAGCTGTCAATCATATTAGATAACACTCACATGACGATCAGGGGCGTTAAACGAATGCCATATTGATAGAAGGTAAAAAAACACGCTGTTATCGATGATCTCGATGAGCGGGGAAGGTGTTCGAAGATATAAAAAACTTTCTTTGTGTTACACCCCATATCTTTAAAAACACGCAATAGCTACTTTTAAGTGTTCTACGCACCCCTTGATGATGAACGCTTTTTTTCATGGATAAAACGTGATTATTGACCGTTATATAATGCGTGAAATATTCAAACCCACAGTGACGATATGTTCTGTGCTAATGTTCATTTTTGGATGCTATATCTCCGCACGGTACCTGGAGGATGCCGTCCAGGGTCAGTTGCCGGGGTCTACCGTAATTCTGTTAATCCTGCTCAGAATCACAATTGCCCTGGAGGTGTTGTTGCCGACCACCCTGTATCTATCAGTGGTGATTGCCCTGGGCCGACTTTACAGGGACACTGAGATAACGGCCATGTTTGCCTGTGGTATAAGTATGGCGCGTGTGCTAAAATCTGTTTTTTTTGTATCCATTATAGTAGGAGTAATTGTTGCTTGTCTTTCGCTTTACATTCGACCATGGGCATGGGGTCAATTTTTTGGGTTAAAAGCCCAGGCAAAGGCTAATTTTGATATGACGCGAATGAAAGGCGGAAATTTTTATGAAATTGAAAATGGTAAGCGGGTTATTTTTGCGGATAAGGTCGATAACCAAAAAAATCGAGCCAAGGGTGTATTTATCCAAACCAAACGGGATGATAATCTGCAAATCATTTACTCAAAGCAAGCCAAACAGTACACGGACGATACGACCGGAAAGCCCATTTTGGTGTTACACGATGGCTATCTTTATGAATTTTACCGATTCGATAAAGAAGGACGAATCTTAGAGTTCGAAAATTTCGCAATGCATCTGGAGCACGAAGATGTTATGCAGCCAGAATATAAGGTTAAGGCAGCTTCAACCGAACATCTGGCGCACTCAAACAATATAGAAGAAATAGCAGAATTGCAATGGCGACTCGCTGCGCCCCTGTCAACCATTCTATTAGCCCTTCTCGGCGTGCCATTGAGCAGATCCTCCCCACGCCAGGGAAAATATTCGAAAGTAACGATGGCGGTTTTAATTTTTGCTGTTTACTACAACCTCAGTGCAATGACGAAAAAATGGGTTGGGCAAGGTGTTGTGGATACCATACCCGGAATTTGGTGGGTTCAGATGCTGTTGGCCGGTTTACTGATGGTTCTTTTGTGGCGGCCACACTTATTATTTCGCTGGCGTAACCGATAGTGCCAGATTATGTATTTATTTTGCCATGAAAAACCTGGTCCTTTGGGCCTCCGGCTCCGCTTCTCTCCGAGGCGTAGGATCGTGCCTTTACGAGCCGGAGGCCAGCCCATAGGGCTCACAGGCCGGCTTCCGGCTCGTAGAGTCTACAGCTCGGAGAGAGGGTAAAGCCTAC
>CAZKDT010000327.1:0-3670 GCA_964551515.1 uncultured Desulfobacteraceae bacterium
CGCCCGATAATGTCCAAAAAAAAGACCTGTTTTTCAATCATGTTACGAGATCTGATATATGGAAGTGGAGCATCTTTTGGAGAAAACATTGGAGCGGAAAGTCCCAGAGCGAAAACGCTCCTGGCAGTTAGCTGAGGAAACGGTAGTGTACGGCGTAATTGATGAGTCGTTACCTCAGGGCTGACCCATTACCACTGAACATGCTTCCTGACACCTGAAACCTGAAACCAAACAGCCATGGCAATCTTAGCGAACAACAGTCTTAATTCACAGCCATCTGCATGCGGTATACAAGACAAATTGGCTACGGTTCCCTCGGGGCCGGGTGTCTATGTTATGAAAGATATGGATGACCGCGTGATTTATGTGGGTAAAGCCCGAAACCTGAAAAAGCGAGTGGCGTCATACTTTTCAAAATCCCGGACCGGTCTTTTGCACCCGGATATAAAAACAGGAATTCTGATTAAGAAAATATCAAATTTTGAGACCATTATTACCGATACCGAGAAAGAAGCTCTGATTCTTGAATCCAACCTTATTAAACGGCACCGACCCCGCTATAATGTTATATTAAAAGATGATAAGCGGTATCCGTGTTTGCGCCTGAACTTAACAAATCCTTATCCCAACCTTGATATTGTCAGAAAAATAAAAAAAGACGGGGATCTCTATTTCGGTCCCTTTGCATCTTCTGCTGCGGTTCGAGAAACGCTCAAAATAATCCATAAGACATTCAAGCTTCGAAAGTGTAAAACAAAAGATTTTAAAAACCGGTCACGGCCATGCATTAATTACCAGATGGAAGCATGTCTTGCACCCTGCTGTCTTAATGTGGACAAAAACAGATACCATGAAATCGTAAAAGAGGTTATTCTCTTTTTAAATGGGAGAACCCCGGATCTTATTCAAAAAATCAAAAAAAAGATGATATCCGCCGCAAATAAGCAAAACTATGAAAAGGCAGCAGTTCTCAGGGACAAGATGTTTGCACTTGAACAAGTCATTGAAAAACAAGTGGCGGTCACAAATGATTTTAAGGATCGGGATGCAATAGGCATTGCCGGGTCTCATGAACAGTCTATGATTACCGTCCTTTTTGTTCGCAGTGGATTTTTATTGGGGACAAGGCATTTCAATTTTTCAGAGATCATGTCAACCCAGGAGGAAATGATCGAAGCATTTATCCGGCAATATTATGAAAAAGTCCCCTTTGTTCCCAGAGAGATTCTTATCCCCACTCAACTTGAAAACATATCTTTGCTGGAAGAACTTTTGAGCAGCATTAGGGGGGGAAAAGTGAGTATTCTGGGACCGAAAAAAGGTGAAAAACTCCGTCTGGTTAAGTTGGCATCTCAGAATGCTGAAAACCGTCTAAAAGAAGTTAGGGCTTCGGCCGCCACGGACATGGAGATTTTTATTCAGCTTAAAAACCGACTGAAAATGGATAAATTGCCCCAGCGAATTGAGTGTTTTGACATTTCCAGTATTTCCGGCACAGAGGCTGTAGCCGGAATGGTTGTATTTGAAAAGGGTAAGCCGAAAAAATCGTTATTTAGAAAGTACAGAATAAAATCTGTTGATGCGAAAGACGATTATTCCTGCATGGCTGAAGTCTTAAAAAGACGGTATGGTAACGGAGAAAAATCAAGGCCGTATCCGGACATTCTGATGGTGGACGGTGGTAAAGGACAGCTCAATATTGCGGTATCGGTAATAGAATCGTTGAAACTAGAGCAGACGTTTCAAATCATCGGCATTGCGAAGAAGAATGAGAGCAAAGGGGAAACACAAGATAAGATCTATAAACCCGGACAGGTTAATCCGGTAAATATGGGGAGGGGAGGGGAGCCTCTCTTTCTTTTACAAAGAATAAGGGATAAATCCCATGAGTTCGCTATATCATTTCACCGTCAGCGTCGCGGAAAGCGATTTATCCGTTCCGCTCTTGATTCAATTCCGGGCGTGGGCAAAAAAAGAAAAGCAACGCTGTTAAAGCATTTTAAAAGCATTAAAAAGATCCGGGCAGCAACACTTGAAGAACTTAGCGCACTGCCCGGAATGAGTCGTAACATTGCTAAATCAGTAAAAAAAGCACTCAACCCGAATTCCTAACCCGGACAAACTGGCCTCATTCCAAATAAAATCCAAAGCCAATTGTTTGTCATTTGTTTTTTGGTCATTGAGATTTGTTTGTTATTTGTGTTTTGTATTTTGATTTTTTGACATAAAAACTCAAGAAATCAAAGTTTAGGTGCTGATGAATAATTTATTCTGTCTTCTGATCTCTGCCTTTCGATCTATGCCACTTTTTTTAAGGCTTCTTTGAGTTCTCTGACTGCGTCGGCGGATTTTTCAAGGGCGGCCTTCTCTTCAGCAGTGAGGGTAATTTCAATGATCTCTTCCACACCATTTGCGCCAAGTTTTACAGGTACGCCGATAAAAAGTTCGTTAAACCCATATTCACCCTCAAGGTATGCGGCACATGGCAGGATTTTCTTCTTGGCTTTGAGAATAGACTCAGCCATTTCCACCGCGGCCGACGCCGGTGCATAAAAAGCGCTTCCCGTTTTAAGAAGTCCGACAATTTCAGCTCCGCCATTGGCGGTTCTTTCCACTAAAGCATCTATCCGTTCTTTTGAGAGCAGCTCAGTAATCGGTATGCCTGCCACCGTGGAATAGCGAGGCAACGGAACCATAGTGTCGCCATGCCCGCCAAGAACAAATGCCGTTGTATTTTCCACGGAAACATTGAGTTCCATGGCAATAAAAGACCTGAATCGTGCGGAGTCGAGCACCCCGGCCATGCCGATAACTCTGTTTTTTGGGAAACCGCTGGTTTCATATGCAACGTGACACATGGCATCAAGGGGATTACTCACAACGATAATTACAGCTTCAGGAGATTGTTTTGCTACCTCCCTGGCAACAGTATTCATGATTCCCGCATTAATATTCAGAAGGTCGTCCCGGCTCATCCCCGGCTTTCTGGGGATACCGGCGGTAATAATAATGATATCTGAGTTTGCTGAAGCTGCATAATCGTTTGAACCGGTCAAACGGGCATCATGCTTTTCAATAGGTGCGGCCTCTGCAAGATCGAGGGCTTTACCGTGGGGAAGCCCTTCGATGATATCAATCAAGGCCACATCACATAATTCTTTTTCCGCCAGTCTTTGAGCCACGGTTGCCCCCACATTGCCGGCACCGATTACGGTAACTTTTTTGTCCATAACAATCTCCTTTTATTATTAATTGTAAAAACAAAATCAAAATCCGACGACAAAGTAAAAAGCTCCAAATTCAAGATTTGAACATCCTTAGGAATAGGCTATCCGCCGGTTCTTGAGGAAGCGCGCTTATGGTAGGCTGCAGTAACAAAGGATACAGCATAACGCAAAAGTTGAACTTTTTACGAAGCCTTTCAATTTTGTTAACATAAAACCGGTTATTGTCAATATAATATTTAATTAATGAGTAGCTACTCAATAAGGTCCGGGCTGCTAATTTTAGTTTGATTCTCAGTTGTTAAATGATTATTCGCCACAAAGTGCGCGAAGAAACACGAAGCCATTGTTTTTTATTGCATTTCTTCGTGGCCTTCGTGATCTTCGTGGTAATACAATCATAATGCGATGTTTGCACGCAGTCCTGAAACACAGCTCATCTCCGG
>CAZKDT010000328.1:0-3665 GCA_964551515.1 uncultured Desulfobacteraceae bacterium
CTTTTAATATGGATGAAGGTTTAACACGGTGTTTTACGGAGAGCATGCAAGGGCGTGAAACGCTGTTGGAGCCCCGTCCACAGTTGGATAAACCGCTTGTCCATCGATCTCGAGTTAATAATTTTTACCTGTTAATGAAATGTTCTATCTCTCCAAAAGATATCTCATTTCTTGAGCAAGGAGAAATGGGCGCCTACCGGAATACCGAAATCAAGGATGTTTTCAGCGAGATTAAGGAACTTAAAAAAATATGTAACCACTTCAATACTGATTGTATCATACTCGACTACACCCATCCGGTATTGAATTTCCCGGTAGTAAGAATAATTATCCCAAGGATCTCTGATTTTTTACCTTTCTTGAGTCAGGATATCCTCGTATCCGAAGCGACAAGACCATCTGCTACATGGCGGGGCGAAAGATTCAGGAACATAATGCAGAGTTTTTTCCCCTAGTAGAAACATTTTATCCCAAATTATAATGCTGTCGTTTTCTTTTCTTGACTCAGTTGTGATGATATCCTAAAATTAAGTAAAATTCCTTTGAATCAAATATTGAATTGAGATTTCAATAAGACTGAGTTTCATTTACTCCTGAAAGTTCTTCTGTTTCTGGTTTCATCGCGATCTGTTTAGCTTTAAAGTTGACCAAAAGACTTTTGAATCCTTTGTGTTTTTTTTTATGAATTGTTACCCATCCATAAACCAACCATGAAAGGAGGGAACATGAAAACTAAAACACGTTCTATCGAGCAGATTATAGAAGAGCAGGTGCGAAGATGGCAGATTATGCGTAAGGAAGAGAAAAAAGAGGAAGAACGTATTTCTGTCGTGACTTTTTCCAGAGAGCATGGAAGTGGGGGAGACATTTTGGCCGAGCGTCTTGCCGAAAAACGGGGATACGAATTATTTCACCAGGAAGTCCTTCATAATATGGCTAAAAGTGCCAGTGTAAGTGTTCAATTCCTTGAAACCTTGGATGAAAAAGGTCTTTCCGTACTCGACGAATGGATATCATCACTTGTAGACAAACGACATCTATGGCCGGATCAGTATCTCCAGCATCTCATGAAGATTATCGGTACTATCGGCAAACATGGCCAGGCTATTATAATAGGAAGAGGTTCCAATTTTGTTCTGCCTCCTGACAAAAGACTCAGTATTCGAGTGATAGCACCAAAGGAGGAAAGAATCCGAAATCTATCCAAAAAACTCAGCATTACTGTTGAAGAGGCAAAACAAAGCATTATAAAAACAGAATCGGATCGCAAAGCGTTTATAAAGAAATACTTCAATGCCGATATCGAGGACATTTTTAATTACGATCTTATCATCAATACCGGAATCCTAAGTATAGACAGAGCCGTTAATGCTGTAAACGGAGCCCTGAATTAACTGAAGAGGGTTTGACCCAACGTGAAAAAAATGCCGAGATTTTTTTAAAGGTCTTGGCATTTTTCATAAGAAATGCGGGTCAACCATATTGTGTATTAAATTCATCCATGATGAATAAAAACTCTTCAGGCAATCTTTTCCTGACATTTGATACAATTTCACTAGGGATTTTTTGGTAATAAGACTGGGCAATTCCTCCTGCAATACATGCTATGGTATCGCTGTCTCCACCAAGAGAGATAGCATTGCGGATTGCATCTTCGAAATTTTTTGCTTCCAGAAAGGCAATAATCGCTTCAGGCACAGAGCCCTGACAGGATACATCAAAACCATAATGAGGCCTTATCTCCTCTAGAGTTCGATCAAGATTGTAAGAAAATCGGTTGCTTATTTCCTGCTTAATAATTGTTTTGCTTTTGAAGGAACGGCCCAGGAAAACCGCCAGCGCTGTTGCCTGGGCGCCTTTTATCCCTTCAGGATGGTTATGGGTTACTTTGGCGCTTTTTTTCGCTTCCTCTAATACATCTTCAATCGAACCAAAGGCCAAACCGACTGGGCTTACTCTCATAGCAGATCCATTTCCCCAGCTATTATAAGGCTTGCTATCCGCAGCGTAAATCCATCTGAAAAAGGAACCGCCGTAACCAGCGTTGGGGTATTTTTGTCCGAACGTTTTAAGAGAGGTTGCGTAATCAGTCTTTCTTAAAATTGAGTCGGCAATAGCCACAGTCAAAACAGTATCGTCGGTAAATCTTGAATAGGAACTGAAAAGAGGAAATTGGGTCGACTTTATGGAACAGCGCTCAAAAATTGAACCGATAACATCTCCGGCAATTGCACCGATCATTTTTACCTCCCATAGTGAATTTAGGGGCTTGGCTACAATATTCCATCATTCCATCCCGATGGAATAAGTTGGCTGGTATTAAAATATTTGTGATTTCGAAAAAATGCAGGAATCTTCAGATGTAATTATTAAGTTATAAGACGATCCAGGATCAGTCCGTGAAAATGGCCCTGGTCCGGCGACGCAAAAAGCCAGCCAAGATGTGTAAGGCACTGGATGCAAATGGCAATTTTCCAGCTAAAGCCCGGAAACCAACTAAAGTCCGTCGAGGCCGGACCCGCATAGCCGCATCCATTAACGGTTCTAAAACACCCTATTTCAAAAACAACTCCGTGGGGGTTAGCAAAGATATGCTTGTAAGCCCCCTGAACTTCTATGCATTCAGCCGGACTCGTTATCGCGTTACGACATTGGCGACAAAAGATATATTCCTCTCGATCCGATGCTTTTTCTTTGGTTTCATCCTCAACAAAGCTATTAAACATTTCATCGCTCTGTTTTTCAGGCGGCACCCGAAAAAGATGGGAAGAACCGAACTTAGGGACTCCGTCCCAATTGGAATAGTGGAATGATGGAATAATGGAATGATGGTTTTGAAGAAGTTTTTTACAATTAAAATGGTTTATTTCCGCTCTTATTTCCAGTATTCTAGTATTCCAACATTCCAACATTCCATCCTGATTATATAAACAGGTTCCCATTAAATAACATTTAATTTCGAAAAGTTGTAGGATTTCCGAGACGCTAATTTGACCGGTATCATTTTCTGCCTTCTTTCTGATCAGGCAAATAAGGGCGACCGGTATTATCTTATTTGATTCAGGTTACATCGTTTCCAGACAAATTTCAACATGAAGTAATCTTTTTTGATCGGTCATCTTGCTCGGCGGTTATCAAAAAAGCTCTTTTTTTCTAATTTTAAACCTAAAAAGCCAGTATATAAAGCTCTTGAATCTCTTTTAATTTCATAGTATATTTGATTTAAGAATACTTATATGGGAACACCGATTTAATTCCTTACCAAATTCACCGGTGATAAATTACAATTTTTTATATCCTTGCATATAATTCTAAAGAAAATATCTAAAATATCTATCTACTTTTTCTTATTCCCATTATTTTATTTTTCCTCCAGTTTATCATTCTCCCAATTTTATTGATATCATTGAACCATTTAATTGTAAAAAAAGCTTTGACAAAAACTCCATATATTATTTTTAATTCCGGTTTTTTCCAATCAGTTCGAAACAGACGTCGTGTAAAGGGCCAAAATGCGAATATAAAGATGGCCCCATCCTTGATTGCAAAGATGGACGCGAGAAAATCCAATGAATTCAATCCAATTGGTCAGTTTTGGCTGGTGCCTGTGATTGCAAAGATGGACTTGAGGACACCGGCGCCGACAATATGATAAACGGGCTGTA
>CAZKDT010000329.1:0-3643 GCA_964551515.1 uncultured Desulfobacteraceae bacterium
CACCACGCCCGATAATGTCCAAAAAAAAGACCTATTTTTCAATCATGTTACGAGACCGTCATTATTTGCTGGTAAAATTTCTTGACTTTATAAGTGACCATGTCGGTTCTGCGGAAGTTGATTATTCAATGTTCTTAAATGTGGCATAGAGGGGGAAATGATCTGATGGATAAAGACCGTCATCAATGGTATCCCTTATGACGATGCTCTCTTGTTTATGGATTTTTCCGCGATAAAGAATCCAGTCTATATAATCTCCGTTTATATTCCCTGTAAATCTATGATGGGTTCCTGGGAAGGGTTTTGTAAAAGCGTTTTTAAAATAAAATTCCTTTAGCTTCGATTTTTGACTATGGCCGGTGAAGATGTTATAGCAGGGACTAAAGGGAGTGGCATTAAAATCTCCGACCATAATTACAGGAACGTCACTCGGAAAATGCAGTAACCGATCCATAATAAGTTCAGCGCTCTTGGTTTGGATAGAGGAATCAAAGTCAAGATGAGTATTGACACATATGATCATGTGGTTGCCGTTTTTGAACATACCCATGGTGCATTGTCTTGGCCAGAGACTTTCCCGGAAACGGCTTGGTATGGTGGGGGTCGGGCTTAGAAAAAAGTGTTCTCGATAGACGCAGGTCCAGGGTTTCTTATAAAAGATGATGATGTCTTGCCAGAAGGACGGTGATGGGCTACGCTTGCCGATAAAATCGTATTCCGTCAGAATTTCATTCAGAAAATCTGTCTGGAAATCATTCGCTTCCTGAAAACCGATAAAGTCTGCACGATATTTTTCAAAAAGACAGGGAAAGCCCTTTTTGCGGTATTGCCAGCTATTGGGTCCGTCGTCTGCCAATCCAAAACGCAGGTTTAATGTTAAAACAGAAATCATGGTTTTATTTTCTCTATGAGCTAATGACGATCAACCTCAAGAAGATCAAGATATTCCGCAAGGTCGAACCTGATATTTATAAAGTTACTGAAGGTGACATCATAAAAGGGCAGGTTTAATTTCTGCTTGATGATTTCAAATATTGCAAGGTAATTAAGAAGAATTCTTTTTTCCCACTTAAGACCGATTTGGGATGCCAATTTTTTAATATCGTCCTTTTGACCCTCGATTTCGAGGAAGTCACCATAGGGCATCGTATCCAGGCAGAGGTTGGTACGGTTTAATATAAAAGTTTCACGCCATTTTTCGTATACTTGTTCTTCCCGGAATCCCAAAGATTCCAGAATATGTTTCATGGTGGCAAAATCACTGACTTCAACTTCCAGCTCTCTTAATATTTTAAATTGATCGTCTTTAAAAGGAGGTTCGGATTTAAAAGTAAGGATTGTTTTTGTATCCTGGCGGAGCCGCAGCAAAGATTTTTTTTTAATTAGATGGTTATCAGCATCGTCAAAGCGTAAATTTGTTTCAAAAACCCGTTCCCTTGACACCGCGCCGAAATCAAGAATCCGGTCACGTATGGAGTCCATATCCGATAAATAAAATTTTACTTCGATTTCCAAATTTTCCATGAAACATCTCCATTACATTTGGCTGATACTCAATTTATATTAGAAATAATTGTTTGTGTCAATTTGCCAATACAATTTTTTCTTGACATAGACACATTTTTTTTTTACATATAATAGTTTCTACGTCTAAAGGAGAAAATCATAGTGAAAAAATATACATATAGTGCAAAAAATAGCGACAACAAGGGCAAATGGTGTGTTGTTGATGCTCAAGATAAGGTTCTGGGAAGACTTGCCAGTACCATAGCTGCCCGCCTGCGGGGAAAACACAACCCTCTTTACACCCCTCACGTGGACACCGGTGACTGGGTAGTGGTTGTTAATGCGGATAAGGTTGTCATGACCGGAAGAAAATGGCAACAGAAACAATATTATCGGCACAGTGGTTACATTGGGGGTCTCAAGACGATTACCGCTCAGAAACTTTTGGAAAAAAGGCCTGAAGATCTTATCCGTTTTGCGGTCAAGGGTATGTTGCCAAAGAACAGATTGGGAAGAAAGCTTTTTAAAAAATTGAAGGTTTATTCAGGTAATCAACATCCTCATGAGGCTCAGCAACCTGAGACTCTTGATTTTTAGAAGTGCAGGTTAATTTTTATTAATTATCGGGGAATTGTATGGAAAAAGAAAATGTGTATTATGCTACAGGGAAGCGAAAGACGGCCATTGCGAGAACCTGGATAACGCCGGGGAACGGTGAAATTATCATTAATGATAGCCCCATGGATGATTATTTCAAGGTTGAGGTGGTAAAAACGATTATAAAACAGCCGCTGGTTTTAACAAATACTCTTGAATCATTTGATGTAAAAGCCCGTGTTACCGGTGGAGGTTTTTCAGGGCAGGCCGGTGCCATTCGGCATGGCATCACCAAGGCGCTGATATTGGCCAACCCTGAGCTTAGGAAAGCGTTGAAAAGAGCCGGCTTCGTTCGGCGTGATGCCAGGGTCAAGGAAAGAAAGAAATACGGACAGAAGGGCGCGCGGGCACGGTTTCAGTTTTCAAAACGTTAATACCTTATTGCTCAAAACCCTGTCACAAAAAACAAGAAAAAATTTTTTTTATAGGTCTGTAGATCGGCATCAAATTCAGAACTACGGGATTTTTGATGCCGGTAGTTTTTTCGTATTTTGGGTTGCGGGTATAGCCCGCCTTAGAATTTATTATATTCTTTATTTTTACTTTGAAAAACCTGGTCCTCCCGCCGGGGCAGAGCCCCTTTGGGTCGGCGCCTGGGCCAGGTTTTTTACTCTGGAGCTATACTGATTTTCAAAGATATTGGGCCGCGTCTGAAATTCCGAACCTACCATGGAACCCTACGAAGCATTCTAACGGTTTTTCCACTTAGGCTTCCTTTTTTCCAGAAAAGCCGACATTCCTTCCTGTGCATCTTCAGCCAGGCAGTTCATGACAATTGCATGGGTGGCATAATTGTAAGCTGACGGCGTGTCCAAGTCCGCCTGGTTATAAAAAGTTCGCTTTCCCAAAGCAAGAGTATACCGGCTGTATTGAGCAATTTCCATGGCCCAGTTTCCGGCCTCTTCCACAAGTTTGTCCGGAGCAACTATTCTGTTTATAAGTCCGAACCGTTCCGCTTCCTCTGCCGAAATAAAACAACCCGTCAAGAGCATTTGCAAAGCCCTTCGACGTCCCACAACCCTAACCAAAGGAACCGAAGGGGTGGAACAGAAAAGACCTATTTTTACTCCCGGCGTGGCAAACTGAGCCCCAGTTTCCGCAATGGCAAGATCGCAGGCGGCAACCAGTTGGCATCCCGCTGCCGTTGCGATGCCGTGAACCTGAGCAATCACCGGCTGCGGCAGTTTGAAAAGCGTTTGCATCATCTCGGCGCATACGGAGAAAATCTTGTGAAAATACCGGACACCCAGGTCTGCTCCTACCATTTCCTTAAGATCATGCCCTGCACAAAACGCCGGACCGTTTCCCCTGATGACAACCACACGGATATCCTGATCTTGTTCTATAATTTTTAGCTTATCCAGCATAGTTGTCATCAATTCCAAAGAGAGTGCATTCCGTTTCTCAGGCCGGTTTAAGGTAAGATACGCCACGGGGCCGTCTTTATCCAACAGTACAGATTCCATCTTAACGCCTCCTT
>CAZKDT010000330.1:0-3359 GCA_964551515.1 uncultured Desulfobacteraceae bacterium
TCCCCCAAAAATTAAGGAGTCACGATTATTTTTTCAAGCTGAATGACGAGGTCTGAAGTTATAAGATTCTCCCTTAACTCTTCACGGGCATGATGTTAAAAAGGGACGCTGTAGTATTAATACTATGAGCAAATTTACTCCATACGGCGAACAAATGTTAAGCCCATTTTGGAAGGGGTTTATCAGTTCCACATTATTGGATCATCATCCAATGGATCGGTGACCGTTTTTCCGATTTCATTGACTGCCGCCAGATCTTCTTCAGATAAGCAAACGTTTGCGGCTGCAGCATTTTGAGTGGCTTGTTCGGCGTTGCGGGCACCGGCGATGGCACATATTCCGGTCTGGGAAATGACCCAGGCCAGGGCCAGCTGCCCCATAGTGATGTTATTGGCCTTGGCTATGGGGCGGAGTTTTTCCAATGCCCTCTGGACCCGCTCATAATTTTCCGGCTGAAACAGTTTGTTTCTGAACCGGTGGTCCCCTTTGGCAAATTTATGGTCCGGACCGAATTTTCCGGTCAGCAACCCCTGGGCCATGGAAGAATACGCCAGCACCGTGATATTGTTCTTGAGACAATACGGCAACGCATTAGTTTCAACCTTGCGCCAAAACAACGAATAGGGCGGCTGGAGGCTGTGGATTTTTCCGTATGTTGCAGCATCTTCCAACTGCGACCGGGAAAAATTGGAAACACCGATAGCGCGGATTTTACCCTGTGTTTTCAAATCGGTCATGGCGCGCATGGTTTCTTCCAAAGAGACTTTTTTGGTCCCAAAGGATCCCGGAGGCCAATGGATCTGATAAAGGTCTATATAGTCGGTATTAAGATTTTTTAAAGATCCATGACATGCATCCATGACCTGTTTGTATTGCAAATGATTTGAAAATACCTTGGTGGCGATAACGACCCTGTCACGCACATTCTGAAGAGCATTTCCGACGATTTTTTCTGAATGGCCGTTACCATACACCTCTGCTGTATCGAAAGTCGTGATACCGGCATCATAAGCTGCTTTTATCGCCTGTGTGGACTCCGTATCATCGATGCCCACCCACATGTCCTTGCCAGCCTGCCATGTTCCCATAATGATTGAGGATATTTTAATTCCGGACGTGCCAAGCATACAAAATTCCATAATTACCTCCACAAAAGGGATCAGGGATCCCCGGTTAAATGCGCTGAGCTGTTGCTATTGAAAATTTCACAGGGTCTTGGAGAGGTTGGTGCATAACGTGCCTAACGCTCTCACGAAACCCTGGAGGATCATACAATAAGGAAAAAATCATAAACTTCATCATTTGAAATTCCTTGTTCGATATTCTTACTGATAAAACCTGTTTAGTTCCGGCTTGTCCGGGTTAGGATTCAATTCCCTGCCAGTTTTTTAAGATGAGAGAGTTTTGTCCACGAAAAGGATTCATCCTGGCAGGGTAATATAGCATTATTCGTAAACACGGGATCTGATTCCAGATCATAACGTGATGAAGCAACAGCACTGGGCCACAGCACGGTGTGTGGAATCGGCGTGTAATAGGCCAGGATTGGGGTTGCGCCCATTTGTCTAACAGTTTCGATTGAATTTTCAATTAACTCTGTTTTTTGTCCCGGCAGACCTGCCAACAGGTATACACCCATCATATTCTTATCAAAGCCCGCCTCCCTCAGGCAGGTAACAGCCCTTACAAATTCTGCAACCGTTACCTTTTTATCTAATTCATTCCTAAGATCAAAATCTGTTGTTTCAAGCCCAAGGCGAAGTGTTTTGAAACCTGCTCGTAACATCAACCGGGCCGTTTGTCTCGAAATTTCACGGATATGGACCGCATTGGGTGTATGAAAACGGACCTTAAGGCCTGCATTAATTATTCCTTCGAGCATGGGGACCGCATGTTTTTCTGCATCCACAAGCAATGCATCATCATAAAATACAAAATCTTTTACTTTATATTTTTCATGCCAGCACCTTATCTCTTCCACAACAGATTCGGGATTTCGAACCATTCTTTTTGGATTTAAAAAATGTGAGGCACAGTATTTACAGGTAAAAGGACATCCTTTGGAAGTTAGAAGCGGAATATAGGCAATTTTTCTTTGAAGATCAAATGCCGGATAGGGGTAAGTGTCAATATCATCAGGATCAAATCTTGCTTTCACGGAAAAACCGGCATAATCATCAACCAGATTAAGGATACATTCTTCGCCGGGGCCTGCTTCTATCCGGTGTGCACCGGAATACTTTTGCGCATGCTCATGACAGAGACTGGCATATATTCCCCCAAGAACAATGGGCACATCAGGAAAGGTATCTTTTATGACACCAATGGTTTCCTTAACTCCCGTATACCAGTAAGTCATCATGGAAGTCACTAACACCAGATCAGGCTTTTGGATAGAAAGAAGATCTTCCCTGAACCACTTTTTCCTGATCCCGTATCTGGAAAAGTTTCGTGGCACATCTTCCAATCCACCGGGTTTTGGAATTTTGGTTTTTAAATAAGGCCCCCGGCCGTGTCTGGCAAAAGGATCGGTTTGTAGCGCTTTTGGATGGAAACGATCCAGGCAGTCTGAATAGGTAATGTTAAATCCATGATACCGGAGTATGGATGCAAGGGTAAGAAGCCCCAGAGGCTTGGCCCAGACGTCATAAGCCGCAAAATCATGTATCCAGGGATTTACCAGAAGGATATGTGGGGTATCGCGTTTCACGGCGAGTTAGTCGTCATCATCGGTAGGAAAATACTTCATGGAAGTCTTTTTCAATTCCTTACGACTGAATAAAAGAGTATAGTTGTTAATCGAAGTTTCTTTGGAAATTTTTCGGGCAATTCCCCGGCAAGATTCTTCATCTTTGGCATGAATCATTGTATAAAGATTATACGGCCAATTTTGTGCTGGATTCCGCCGGTAACAGTGTGAAACCGCCTTAAAAGAAGCCATCTTTTCTCCGGCTTCATCAATGCGGTCTTCATCAACCTTCCACGCAACCATGGCATTTGCCTGAAACCCTGATTTCTGGTGATATATGGTTGCACCAAATCGCCGGATCACCCCTTTTTCACAAAGACCTTTCAGCTTTTCAAGAAATGTTTCTTCGGGAATCCCGAGTTTTTGTGCGATTTCTAAATATGGGCGCTGAGTGATGGAGATGTCGCCCTGAGTTAACGCCACGATTTCATTTTCAAGTTCTGTGAGCATAAGGGGATATAAGAATCTGAACAGAAAAAAGTCAAGACTTTTTCTTTGACACTAAATATGCGATTGCCGATTTTTTAACATTTTGAAGTTAAGTATTTTTTAATGGCAACCTGTTTTTGCCACTTACATGGAATGCTGGAATATAGCAAGCTTTGAGACG
>CAZKDT010000330.1:3369-3632 GCA_964551515.1 uncultured Desulfobacteraceae bacterium
AGAACTCCTTTCCTTCAACTTGGTTCAGGATAAGCTCACCCATCATTCCACTATTCCAATTGGGGCGAATCCCCTAAGTTCTCCTTAGTGTCTTTGAGACGTTGTGGCCACTATTCTCCCGCGTGTCTGTATTAGGATAAACCCCTATTTCCCAGGATTTTTTCCTATCAAAATAGTCTTTTTTTCTATGGACAAAAAATTTTAAAGTTGTATTAATATTCTTTTGGGGTAATCCCACTTTTTATCTGTTTTTCTGATGAGAT
>CAZKDT010000331.1:0-3626 GCA_964551515.1 uncultured Desulfobacteraceae bacterium
CATCCGTTCAAAAACAGGATTCGATTATTATCCGCGTTCAGGATCATGGGACCGGAATCTCAAAAGAGCACCTAACAAGACTTTTTGAAAGATTCTACCGAGCGGACAAAGCCCGCAGTCGCGACCTCGGTGGAACGGGACTCGGTCTTGCCATTGTAAAACATATCACCCAAGCCCACGGAGGGTACGCAACCGTCGAAAGCACCTTCGGAAAAGGAAGTACCTTTTCATTGCACCTTCCAGCAGAGTAGATCTTATTTCTCAACCATATAGATTTCAAGAATACCCACATTGGCAACCCGTTGACGGGGCGTTTTTTCACCCATTCCACATCCGTTTCAATTTTTTGCCACCGTTTATCATTTAACAAAAATTTAACACTGATCTAATTTTTTCCTAACCCATCTCTATAAGTATCATCACAAACTCAGTGTGGTTTTTTTGCTGAAAAGGAGGTGATGATATCAAAAAGGTTATAAAGAAAGGAGAGTTGAAGGAAAAAATTTTTTGAAAAATTTTTAAAATCTAAAAATAGGAGAGACAAACAGATGAAAAAGATTTTTTTGATGTTAATTATAATGGGTATTTTTGTGATTCCTATGTCAAACGGCAATAACCTGGTTTGGGCCGGAGAAACTGATGTTTTGATAGAGGTACTTGAAAAAAAAGGAATCCTAACTCCGCAGGAAGCCAAAGAGGTTTTGTCTGAAATTCAGGCTGAGAACAACAAAGAGAAAGCCACGGTCAAGGAGGTCGAGAGCTCGGAATTCAAGCTCCCAAAATGGGTGGAAAATACCAAGGTCAAAGGGGACTTCAGGTTCCGCTACCAGTACCAGGATACGGATGAACACGGTGTGGACAAGGAAAGTCGGGACCGATGGCGAATGAGATGGCGGTTCGGTATTGAAACCGAGGTGAACGAAAGATGGAAAACCGGGTTTCGCCTGGCTTCCGGCGGTGGTGATCCCAGATCCAGAAACTTGACCCTGACAGACACCTTTGACACTTCAGATGTCCAACTTGATCTGGCCTACGCACAATTCGACCCAAACAAGCATTGGAGTCTGGCGGCCGGAAAGTTCAAAAATCCCCTTTGGAAAACCAAAGATTTGCTCTGGGATTCAGATATTAATCCCGAAGGAATCAGCGTCAAGTTTTTAAATTATAAAATCAATCAGTTTGAGTTATTTGTCACATCGGGCTTCTACGTCTTGGAAGAATTCAAATCGGATACAAGCGACCCCTGGTTGGGGCTCATCCAGGCCGGTGCTAAAACAAAGCTGTCAGACAACTTATATCTCAAATTTGCGGGCGCCTTTTATAGCTTTCAAGACCTCAAGGGGAATAGTTTCGAATATTTCTCCGGAACCAACTCTACAGATGCCGGTGGGAACCTCATCTATGATTACGACGCCTTTGGGGTAGACGCGGAATTGGGAATTAAGCTCTCGGGTCTGGTGCCCTTTGTGGGTGTTTTTGGCCAGTACGTGGACTCGGATGCAAGCAGGAATGACGTGGGTTATCTTGCCGGCTTTAAGTTTGGACATAAAAAGGTCAAAAAATTTGGGCAATGGCAAGTGAAGTACAATTACAGGCGTCTTGAACAGGATGCATGGCCGGATTTTCTCCCTGACAGCGATTTCTACGATGGCGAAACCGATGTTCAAGGCAACGAAATAGAATTTAAATTTGGGCTGGCCAAAAACGTAACCATTGGTCTTGACTACTATAAGGCCGAACCTATTGATAGAAAACCGTCCATACAGGAGGATATTCTCCAATTGGATCTCGTGCTGAAATATTGATATTCGTTGATAAATTATATTTCCATAGGGGTGGCCGCTTCAAGTGCACCCCTCCGGTTGCATCAGGGAATTCATTTAAAAGGGGGTGAAAAAAGAGGTGGTTAACCAAATCCTAACATTTCGCTAACATAAATCTAACAAACAACGATTAATATCTATTCATAATAATAGGAGGTAACAAGGTATGAAAAAAATATGTTTTGTATTAATCATCGCTTTTTCGATTTTTTGCGTTGCCATATTTGCCGTTGCAGGCAACCTCGTAATAAAAGGTTCTACAACGGTTCTGCCCATCGCTCAGAAAGTAGCGGAAGCTTTTATGAAAGAAAATCCTGAGGTATCCATTTCTCTTTCCGGAGGTGGATCCGGTAACGGTATTAAGGCCATCATTGACCGTACCACCGATATCGCGGACAGTTCCAGATTCATTAAAGGCAAAGAAGTAACACTTGCCGTTGAAAAAGGCGTTTATCCGGTTCCTTTCCGGATTGCATACGACTGCATCGTGCCTGTGGTACACCCCAGCAATCCCATGAAAGATATCAGCATGGATCAGCTAAAAGCGCTCTATAACGGAGAGGTTAAGAACTGGAAGGACATCGGTGGGCCGGATAAAAGAGTTGTGGTGATATCCCGTGACACGTCTTCAGGGACCTATGAAGTGTGGCACAAAAAGGTCATGAAAAAGGAAAAGGTATTTCCAGGGGCCCTGCTTCAAGCGTCCAACGGCGCAGTGGCTCAAGCGGTAGCAAAAAATAAATACGCCATCGGCTATATCGGTGTTGGATACTTAAATAAAGATGTAAAAGCGCTGACTGTAAACGGTGTGGTCGGATCCAAAGAAACAACTCTGGACGGAACATTTCCCATCAGCCGACCGCTCTTTATGTTTACGCAGGATTGGCCCACGGGCGACACGGTCAAGTTTATCAACTACGTACTCCATCCCCAAAAGGGTCAAAAACTGGTTGGAGAGTCAGGCTACGTACCATTGTATTAATTTGCATAGAAAAAAATTTAAAACAATGACGCACAATGAGAACATTGTGCGTCACTGTCTTCATAGAAAACAGCACAAAAGATTGACGACTAAGAGAGTGGAAACGAAAAGGAAAAATGGCAAACATCCGCCAAATTAAAGAACGATGGATGCATTATGTGTTTTTATTTATTGCGACTGCCTCCATCGCGATTCTTTTTATGATCTCCGTATTTCTATTCATGGAGGGCTTGCCGATCTTCAAGCAAGTTTCGGTAAAAGATTTCATCTTTGGGGAATACTGGTATCCCACTTATGATCCACCGGAATTCGGAATACTGCCGCTGATCATGGGATCATTAGCCGTTACTATTTTTTCCGCTATTATCTCCATTCCGTTGGGAGTAATGACCGCTGTCTATTTGGCGGAAATGGCCACGCAGAAAGTCCGGGAGATTGTTAAGCCCATTGTGGAACTTCTGGCGGCACTTCCCTCGGTGGTCATCGGATTTTTCGGAATGATCGTGGTGGCGCCGTTTTTACAGGAGGTCTTTGATATCCCCACCGGTTTGAACATTTTCAATTCATCCTTGATGCTGGCCTTTATGTCAATTCCCACCATTTGCAGTATTTCAGAGGATGCCATTTACAGTGTACCCACCAATCTTAAAGAGGCTTCATTGGCGCTTGGGGCAACCCATCTGGAAACCATTGTACGGGTAATACTTCCAGCCTCGATTTCCGGTATAAGCACAGCGGTTATTTTAGGCATGTCCAGTGCAATCGGTGAAACCATGGTCGTGCTGATGGTTGCGGGAGGCGCCACCATGATACCCACATCG
>CAZKDT010000332.1:0-3626 GCA_964551515.1 uncultured Desulfobacteraceae bacterium
ATACGCTTTTACACTTGAGAATACGTAACAATATTTTCGAATGAGAGCACTAAGTCATAAAACTATTTTTGTAACCTTTCACGGATTTTTTACTTCGCCGGATACGACGGAATTCCGAGACATTAATGTGCATTAATGAAATCGAAAGCATCTTTGACCGTCACCAATTTCTCTGCTTCCTCATCCGGAATGTCAATATCGAACTCCTCTTCCATGGACATGATCAATTCCACAAGGTCAAGTGAATCCGCGCCAAGGTCATCCACAAAGGACGCCTCCGGAACAACCTCTTCAAGATCAACACTCAGCTTTTCTGCTATTATTTTTTTTACTTTATCTTCAATAGACATTTTGTTTACCCCCTTTTAGGTATACATTCCACCACTTACATGAATTACCTGACCGGTTAAGTAAGATGCACTTTCAGAAGCCAGAAAAGCAACAACGGCAGCAACATCTTCAGGCTGACCCGCCCGTCCCAGCGGGACCTGATCCAACATTGCATTCCTTGCCTTTTCTGAAAGTAACGCAGTCATATCGGTTTCTATAAAACCCGGAGCGATTGCATTAACTGTAATGCCCCGTGGTGCAAGTTCTTTGGCAGCTGTTTTTGTAAGTCCAATTAGACCTGCTTTTGACGCCGAATAATTTGCCTGCCCCGCATTGCCAGTGACACCAACAACCGACGCCATATTAATTATACGGCCATAACGCTGCTTCATCATGGTTTTTGCAGCAATTCTCGTGCATGTAAATGCTCCCTTTAAATTAATATTTAAAACAACATCCCAGTCCTTTTCCTTCATACGCACTAAAAGGCCGTCTTTTGTTATACCGGCGTTATTTACAAGAACATCTATGCGACCTGATTTGTCTAAAATTGCTTCGAAAAAGCTTACTACTTCTTTTTCTTCGGCAATGTTAACACTACTGCTGACTGCCGATCCTCCGGCATCTGCTACAAGTTTCTCAGTTTCAGCAGCAGCAGCAGCTTCAGCATCCGGATCACTTGGAGAAAAATAATTAAAATAGATATGGGTGTCCGGTGCGGCTAATGAGATACAAATCGCCCTGCCGATACCTCTCGAACCACCGGTAACGACAACAATGCGTTGTTTTTGTTCCGTCATGATTACCTCGCAAACAGTATGTCTGCAACCAGATCCATGTCATTTATGACATTCAGGCTGCTGCAAACCAGTTGGTGATAAGAATTTGTTTCCATAAAGTCACGGGCCGCCTTTTGATCAAATACACCGGAACCCATCAGAATATTCAGCGCGCACCGGGAAACAAGTTGCGCAACCTCATGGGCAAAAATCCTGGATATGGCTTTGACCTTTTCGGCTTCCGGGTCACCAGCTTTTGAAAGGGCCACGGCCTTACGCGCCAGGCTGGCCCCAATCTCCACATGGGTCATCATATCGGCCAGGGAAAACATGACATGTTGCTTCCGCGTCAGCCGGTTGTCATGAACCAACATAATGGTATTATTCAAAACCCCGGCCGCGAGCCCATAAAACCGACATCCTGCATCGTTTACATCGCTATCCATGTTTTTCATCTCCCGGCAGATGGCGTTATAAAATTCACCCTTGGTTTTGCGGGTTTCTTTCCAGCGGAATGTACTGATAATACTCTGCTGAATTTCGCTGCTTCCTTCATAGATACAGGTAATCTTCACATCCCGCTTGATTTTCTCCACTTCAAATTCGGTCATATACCCATAACCGCCAAGTGCCTGGATAGCATCGTCGGCAGCCCTGTTGGAAGACTCAGTGGCGAACAGTTTGCCAATGGAACCTTCCACATGAAGGTCAGATTCGCCTGAATCGATCCTGAGAGCAATTTCATCCATATAGGCGGTTGCAGCATGGAGTCTTACCGCATGGGGAACAACAAACTTGTGAGTGTACCCCTGTTTTTCAGAAAGCGGGGATCCGAACTGAACCCGCTCTTTGGCATAGGGAATCACGATCTCAAGAGCCGCTTCACAAGGCCCCAGGGCCATGGCGGCAACCATCAACCGGGTATATCCAAAAACTTTATTGGCTTGTTTCATACCCTTACCGGGAACCAAGCCGATGAGATTTTCAGCCGGAACAACCACATCCGTAAAAGACAGTGGCGATGTGTTTGAAGCCCGAATACCGTGCTTATCCTCACCCTTGCCCTGAACAAATCCCGGTGTCCCTTTTTCCACGATAAAAAATGCAGGACCTTCCGGTGTTTTAGCCAGCAGGGTAATGAAATCGGCATATCCTCCGGTAGATATAAACTGCTTGGTCCCGTTAATGGTATATCCTGTTATTTCTCCGGAATCATTTATTACCGGTTCCGCTTTGGTCTTAAGTGACGCAAGGTTACTGCCGGCGCCCGGTTCTGTCACAGCATAAGCCACAAGAGTATTTCCCTCGGCAATAGCACCGAGCCATTTTGCTTTCTGTTCTTCGGTACCTCCCACAATTATCGGATCAGCGCCAAGCTGGATGGCAAAAAAAGCGGTTCCGATCCCCAGGCATATCTTACACATTTCACGAATCACCGCGCAACAGTCTCTGGTACCACCCCCCATTCCTCCATAATCTTCAGAGATAAAAAGGAGCTGTAGGCCAATGTCAGGTCCCATTATTTCGCGGATCGTCTCTTCCGGGAAAATTTCATTTTTGTCATATTCAAGAATTTTTTCACGGGTTAAAAGACGATTCTTTAACTGCCTGACCGTCTCTATAATCATCTGTCTCGACTCAAGATCCAATCCTTTTAGTTTAGGTTCTGCTTTATGTGTATGTGAGGTCATCTATTTTTTTCCTCATAGTTTTTTTTAGTGATGAAATCGTAAAAAGTTTTTTCCGAAAGATGTGGAACAGTTTATTATTTTTGGGACTACAACTTTCTGCTGAATTTGTCGTTCATTTCGCGTTGACTTGGATTTCTTGCGTTTTTGTACAGTCATTAGTAATACTTTTTCTTAACTATTTGAATATATACATTATATTATAATCGTCATAATTAAAAATTTTGGCTTTAGTAATTTAAACACAAAGAATTGTCAAGGATTTTCATAAACATTTCTCTTTTTTGTTTCTTTGTTCAATCTTTATAGTTTCTTGGCGGTAAAAGGGCATGTATACATTTTAACTATTAGTTATCATAATATATTTAATTTTAAAATCCGTTTTTCCATTGTTCCTGCCGAGAAAATCAGGGGATTTGAAAGAGGGTTCAATTTTCAAAGAAAACTGCGCAGGCTAAATTATATTTGATTTGTTTTACTCATTACTAATCCATTGCCGCAAGTAATATCTTTGACAGTTTCGTAAAAATCGGATTTTTTACAAGTTCATCATCTTTGGTGTTCTTATAAAAAGAGATAATCCCGAAATTCGAGGGGCCCAGGGTAAACACATTTGATTTCGGTGCAGCGTAGCGACGGTGTGTTTCTCTTGGAAACCGATTGACTGTTTGAAGGGCCAGTTTTATCTTGACTCACATTCCGTTTTTGTGTATCTGAAAACATAAAGTCCACTGAGGGATCGTCTAGAGGCAGGACGACGGGTTCTGGCCCCGTTAACCCAGGTTCGAATCCTGGTCCCTCAGCCAAATATAATCAAGGTGTTATAAAA